>CAIXFB010000369.1 GCA_903918595.1 uncultured Actinomycetes bacterium | reverse complement strand
GGCGATGGTCACACAATGGTGCAGGCGGATCTGCGAGACGCCGATGCTGTTAAGTCGATGGTCGATTCAGCAGCTGCACATCTTGGTGGAATAGACGTGCTCGTCAATAACGCTGGGGTGTTCTTTTCGCACCGGATCGACGACGTGAGCTACGAGGAATGGCAGCAGGCTTGGTCTGACACTCTTGGTGTCAACCTGATCGGTGCTGCAAACGTCACGTGGTGCGCGCTCCAGCACATGCCACGCGGTGGATCCTCGCGCATCGTAAACGTGGGATCGCGCGGAGCATTTCGCGGTGAACCGAACAGCCCCGCCTATGGAGCAAGCAAAGCGGCCATCGTTGCATTTGGTCAGTCACTGGCTAAGGATCTGGGCGCAACAGGTATCGCTGTGACCACACTTGCGCCAGGTTTTGTTGAGACAGATATGGCAGCCTCCTCACTCGTTGGAGAAGACGGTGTGGTGCTCAGGGCAGAAAGCCCGTTCAATCGAGTGGCGAACGTTGAAGAAGTGGCAGACGCGGTCTACTTCCTCGCATCCCCTGCAGCAGAGTGGGCCTCCGGTGCCGTGCTCGATTTCAATGGTGCGTCGTACTTGCGTATGTGACCTCAGACCCGCTTGGCGAGGGCCGCACCTAGACGATTGAGACCAGCGCTGCGCCCACCCTTGGGCAGTATCACGCGAATGATGTTGAGCTCGTCGCTGTTCATGGCGATCTTCAATGCATCATCGAGCTCAACTTCTGTATGAACGAGGTGCCCACGGCCAGATCCGATAACCGCTACGAGTTTCTCCACTGCCATCGGTGGAATATCGTTGAAAACTCCATCGAGGATCGGGCGCTGGGTTCCATAACCTTGATTGTCAAAAACGATCACCACAGCAGGCACCTGGTGAAAAGCGAGTGCAGCCACCTCAAGTCCAGTCATTGCAAAGGCACCATCCCCCACCACAACAACAGGGCGAATGTTCGGCCGCGCTTTGCCTGCGCCCAACGCACCAGGGACCGCGTAGCCCATCGTTGCGTAATAGGCGCTGCCCAAGGCCCACACCGGAACACGCATGTCAACGGAGGAGAACAGTGCCTCACCGGGATCGAGCAACAACCCGTGGCGCTCATCAACATGGGATTCAATAGCAGCGACGGTCCGTTCCACAGTGAGAGGAAGATCAGTGGCCGTGAACACGCCGTGCAACGGAATTGGATCATGCGAGATCACAAGCGTCTGCTGAGACACAGCTTGGGCAAGTGCCGGCAGAAATGCCCACAAGGGCACATCACGGTAGGTGCGATAACCAACAGTCACGTCGGTATCGGTACACAGAATCAAACGCGCATGGTCGATGTTGGCGGTGAATGCACCAAGCGTTAAATCGGTCTGAAGAACACCAAGGCTGATCACAACGGCGGCACCTTCAACACGCTGGCGTACCGCCTCAGTGCTCACCGCACCGAGGTAGAGACCTAAACCGAGCTCGTGTCGCTCAGGGAAAACTCCACGCGCGAGTGAACTGGTGGCAACGGGAATACCTGCCGAGGTGGCAAGGGAGAAGAGATCCTGCTCGAGCCCACGGCGCTGCACCATGGCGCCAGCGTGAATCACCACCTTGGAAACCCCGGCGATGTCTTGCAGCACGTCAGCAACGGCCTCGGCCAACGCATGCTCATCAACCCGCGGTAATTGTGCGGTGATCTGACCGTCTGGCTTGGCGATAGCCACACCGATCAGATCGCGTGGTACTTCTATGTAGCCCGGCCGTTGTTCCGAGATCATCGTGCGGATGACCCGATCTATTTCATTGGCAGCTGTGTGTGGATCGGTGAGAACCGCTTGGGCGCAGGTGAGATCACTGAACACTCGAAGCTGGGTATCAAAGTCTTTGACCTTGTGGTGCAGCATCGGGTCACCCGCCCGTTCGGCCACACCTGGGGCGCCGCTGAGTATCAGCAGCGGCACTTGCTCCGCCCACGCGTTCGCGGCGGCATTCGCCACTTTGAGACCGCCGGCTCCGTAGGTGAGCGCCACAACACCAAATCCATTGAGCCTGGCGTAGGCATCTGCGGCAAAACCGGCACCTTGCTCATCGGTCGTCACGAGCACCGGGAATCCATGATCGGTCAATTCACTGAAGAGCTTGAGCGCGAAATCACCCACGATTCCGAAGGACTCCCCCACCTTGAGTTCATGAAACCGGTGAATGAGGTGCTCAGCGATGCTGGTGTGTTCGGTCACGGGGGTGTTACTACCACATAGCGGG
>CAIXFB010000368.1 GCA_903918595.1 uncultured Actinomycetes bacterium | reverse complement strand
CACTTGTGGACCGACCCCACCTATGCCATCAAGTACGCCGAGGTGATTCGCGATGTCCTCACAGAGCGTGACCCGGCCAATGCTGACTACTACGCAGCAAACTACGAAACATTCGCGACTCAGGTGCAGGCGCTCGGTGATGCGGTACGACTCGATCAAGAGACGATTCCTGCAGGAAACCGGAAACTGCTCACCTACCACGACGCGTATGCGTACTTCGCGAAGAACTACGGCTGGACCGTGATTGGCGCAGTGCAGCCGAGTAACTTCGATGAGCCAACGCCGAGCGAAGTTGCAGACCTCATTCGACAGGTCGAGAATGAGCAGGTGCCCACCATCTTCGGATCCGAAGTTTTCCCATCGCCGATCCTTGAAGAAATTGGGCGCGCAACGGGAGCTCGCTACGAAGACTCACTTCGCGACGACGATCTCCCAGGATCACCTGGTGAGCTCAATCACTCATGGCTTGGCCTCATGAAGTACAACTTCGCCACGATGATCAAGGGCCTAGGCGGAACATCTACCAACATTGATGCCATTGACATCACCAGCCCAATCAAGGACAGCGCGGTCTATCCGCAGTGACCGGAACTGGCGTTGGACCTGCACTGATCAAGCTGGAGAATGTCTCTGCCGGATACGACTCGAGCATTGTGCTGTCCGATGTCACCCTCACCATCCGCGAAGATCAGTTCACCGGGATAGTTGGCCCATCGGGTGCAGGCAAGACCACCCTTTTACGGGTGTTACTCGGCACCTTGCCGGCACGCGGTGGATCCATCACAACAATCCCGGGCCTACGAACCGCGTATGTGCCACAACTCGAAACAGTTAACTGGAATTTCCCGATCACGGTCGAAGAATGCGTCCTCATGTCTCGCCAGCAAGGCAGGGGCATGCCATGGGCGAGTGCGTCGGAGAAGCGTGAAGTTGCCCAGGTGCTCGATCGCCTTGGGATCGCTGAACTGTCCAAGCGGCACATTCGTTCACTGTCAGGTGGCCAACAGCAGCGCATGTTCCTAGCCCGCGCGCTCCTGCGGGATCCGCAACTCCTACTCCTGGATGAGCCCACCAGCGGCGTCGATGTTTCCACGAGACACGACGTTTTGCATTTGCTTGCCGACCTGCATGAAGACGGCGTCGCAATTGTCCTGACCACCCACGATCTCAACGGGATGGCAAACCCACCTGCCGCACCTGGTGTGCGTGCACCATCGCATCGTCGCTGACGGCACCCCGGAAGAAGTGATCAGGCCTGACGTCCTTGAAGCGACTTTCGGTGCCCGCATGGATGTTCTCGAGCACTTAGGAATGCGCGTCGTTATTGATGAAATGCGTGAGCCCCGATTCGTCAATGAGGTGGGCTGACATGGAATCCCTGCTTGAGCCCCTGTCTTTTGCCTTTTTCCAGAAGGGCTTGTTCGTCGCCAGCCTTTCGGGGGCACTGCTGGGCTTCATTGGTGTTTTCATTGTGCTGCGAGGAATGAGTTACATCGGACACGGCCTGTCTCACTCAATTTTCGGTGGCTTCGCGGCAGCACAACTTTTCGCCGCTCAGTTCTACCTCCTTGGAGCTGGACTCTGGGGAATTGCATCTGCGCTGGCAATTACCTCTGTG
>CAIXFB010000367.1 GCA_903918595.1 uncultured Actinomycetes bacterium | reverse complement strand
GCAAATCGAATTCTCGAGTTGATGGATTCCATGAAAGATGCCGATGGTCTGCATCCCATGAACCTCGGGCGCTTGGTACTGGGGGTCGATGCACCACTGCCCTGCACGCCCCGCGGGATTGTTGAACTCCTCCGCAGGTATGAGGTGCCAATAGCTGGTGCTCACGCCGTCATCATCGGACGCGGAGTAACTGTGGGCCGGCCACTGGGACTGCTCCTCACCCGCAAGTCCGAGAACGCAACCGTGACTTTGTGTCATACCGGCACCCGTGACCTTGGCGCGGAGATTCGTCGCGCAGACATTGTGATTGCAGCAGCGGGTGTACCCGGCATGGTCAAGGCCATCGACGTCAAGCCGGGCGCCGCGGTACTCGATGTGGGCATCACCCGGACCGATGCCGGCCTCGTTGGCGATGTTGCACCAGATGTTTCCGAGGTCGCCGGATGGCTGGCCCCCATGCCAGGTGGCACCGGGCCCATGACCCGAGCGATGTTGATCACCAATGTTGTGGAATCAGCAGAGCGCGCAGCCGGAATCACCCATGGCTGACGACGGCGGAACAGTCCGACCTTTGCGGGAAGAAAAGAAACGTCGGTGGTGGAATGAGTGGCCGATCATCATCGTGTTGCTGGGTGTGGCGATTGCTCTCGCCATGATCGCCGCCGACTATTTCCGTCGCGGTTCGATTGTTCTCGCCGGCAGCGTGCTCCTCGCGGCCTTCCTGCGGCTCTTGCTGCCCTCCAAGGAGGCCGGCATGTTGGTGGTGCGATCCAAACAGATTGATGTGGTGACGTTGGGTGCGCTGGGCATTGCGCTGACCATTTTCGCCTTTTGGGTCCCCGAGCCCTCGTGAGGCGCCCCCTGATTTTTGAGATATCTTGACGTCAAGATATCTTTTCCACGTCCACCGTCACGCATCCTGAAAGGCGTCATCATGGCTCGCAGCGGCAAGGTTTCTGTCATCGGAGCAGGTTTCTACGGTTCGACCACTGCATTGCGGCTCGCCGAGTACGACATCTTCGACACCGTCGTACTGACCGACGTCCTTGATGGTAAAGCAGAGGGCATCGCCCTCGACATGAATCAGGCGCGCTGGATTGAAGGATTCGAAACCAAGTTGGTCGGTCAGACCACCGGGCCAACGGGTGAAGGTTACGAAGCCATCGCAGGATCTGAGATCGTCATCATCACCGCTGGCCTGCCGCGCAAGCCTGGCATGAGCCGCATGGATCTCATCGAGACCAATGCCAAGATCATGCGTCAGGTCGCCGAGAACGTTGCCAAGTTTGCTCCGGACTGCGTCATCATCAACGTGGCTAATCCGCTTGATGAAATGACCGCGCTCGCTCAAATCGTGTCCGGTTTCCCATACGCCCGAGTTATCGGCCAGGCCGGAATGCTCGACACGGCTCGCTTCACACACTTTGTGGCAGAAGAACTCAACGTTCCCGTGAGCTCGGTCACCACTCTTACTCTCGGCTCGCACGGCGACACCATGGTGCCGGTGGCTTCGGTCTGTGCAGTGAACGGCAAGCCGCTTTCCGATCTTCTCTCTGCTGAACAGATCGACGCACTCGTTGAGCGCACCCGCAACGGTGGCGCGGAGATCGTGGCGCTGCTGAAGACCGGCTCTGCGTATTACGCACCATCTGCTGCAGCTGCTCGCATGGCGCGCGCCGTGCATGAGGATTCCGGCAAGGTCATGCCGGTGTGCGCATGGGTAGATGGCGAGTACGGCCTCTCTGGCGCATACCTCGGTGTTGAGGCAGTGATTGGCAGAGGCGGTATCCGCTCGGTAGTGGAAACCCCACTCACCCCTGATGAAAAAGCGCTCTTGGTCCAGGCGTACGAGGCGGTCTTGGCGAAGCAAGCCGACGTCAAAGACCTCTAAAAAGACTTTTCTATTCATTCAACTTGAGAGACAAGGGAACGCGATGAACAAGATCAAGGTAGAAAACCCAGTCGTCGAACTCGACGGTGATGAGATGACGCGGATCATCTGGCAGTTCATCAAGGATGAGTTGATCTTGAAGTATCTCGACCTTGACCTCAAGTACTACGACCTCGGCATGGAGTACCGCGATGCCACGGACGACCAGGTAACGATTGATTCCGCGTATGCGATTCAGAAGTACGGCGTGGGCGTCAAGTGCGCGACCATCACACCAGATGAGGCACGCGTTGAAGAGTTCGGTCTAAAGAAGATGTGGAAGTCGCCGAATGGCACGATCCGCAACATTCTTGGAGGAGTCATCTTCCGCGAGCCGATCATCATCAACAACATCCCGCGATTGGTGCCAACCTGGACCAAGCCAATCATCGTGGGCCGTCACGCTTTCGGAGATCAGTACAAGGCCACTGATTTCAAGGTGCCCACGGCAGGCACGCTGACCATGACGTTCACACCAGCTGACGGATCAGAGCCGATGGAATTCAACGTCTTTGACTTCCCCTCTGGTGGCGTGGCAATGGGTATGTACAACTTGGATGACTCGATTCGCGACTTTGCTCGTGCGTCAATGCGCTATGGACTGACGCGTAACTACCCGGTCTACCTGTCTACCAAGAACACGATCTTGAAGGCTTACGACGGTCAGTTCAAGGACATCTTCAACGAGGTTTTCGAAACCGAGTTCAAGTCCGAGTTCGAGGCTGCCGGCATCACCTACGAGCACCGGTTGATTGACGACATGGTGGCAGCAGCAATGAAGTGGGAAGGCGGGTACGTCTGGGCCTGCAAGAACTACGACGGCGACGTGCAGTCCGACACCGTGGCGCAAGGCTTTGGTTCACTCGGCCTGATGACCAGCGTGCTCATGACTCCGGATGGTCGCACCGTTGAAGCTGAAGCCGCTCACGGCACGGTCACCCGTCACTACCGCCAGCACCAACAAGGCAAGCCCACGTCAACAAACCCCATTGCCTCGATCTTCGCCTGGACGAGAGGCCTCGAGCACCGCGGCAAGCTCGATAACACCCCTGCGGTCACCGAGTTCGCTCAAACCCTCGAGCGCGTGTGCATCGAGACGGTGGAGGAAGGCAAGATGACCAAGGATCTTGCGCTGCTTATCGGACCGGATCAGCCGTGGCAGACCACGCAGGACTTCCTCTCCTCCATCGATGAGAACCTGCAGAAGGCAATGTCACGTTAACGAGGTTCTTTGGTACCGTCATCACCACATGAGTCAGGTTGGTGAGTGTTGTGTGGGTTGACGTGATTGTCGTCCTCATTTTTGTGCTGATCGGCGGGTTCTTCGCCGCAGCCGAAATCGCGTTGGTCTCACTGCGGGAGAGTCAGGTTCAGCGCCTTGCAGAGGTGAGTAGGCGCGGTCGACGCCTTAAGACCCTCACGGCGAACCCGAACCGGTTCCTGGCCGCGGTCCAGGTGGGTGTCACGCTCGCGGGTTTCGTCTCGGCTGGTTTTGGTGCATCGCAAATCGCGCCGAGCGTTGCAGTGCCACTCGAAGAACTGGGCTTGAGCGTGGGGGTTGCCGAGACGGTTGCCTTCATCGCTGTCACCATCGTCATCGCCTTCCTCTCCTTGGTGCTCGGTGAGCTAGTGCCCAAGCGGATCGCATTGCAGCGCGTCGAGAAAGTTGCGTTGTTCGTGGCCATCCCGATTGACTTCATCGCAACTTTATTCAAGCCATTCATCGTGGCGCTGTCCAAAACGACGAACGGCATTGTTCGAATCTTTGGGATTGATCCGAACGCGAGTCGGGAGCAAATTACGGGTGAGGAATTGCGTGATCTTGTAGCAGCGCATGAAGACCTCACAGTGGAAGAACGTGAACTGATCGATGACGTTTTTGCTGCCGGTGATCGCGAGCTGCGCGAGGTCATGGTCCCCAGGACCGAAGCTGATTTCTTGCCGGCTGCCCTTCCTGTATTCAAAGCGGCACGCCTCGTCTCGGATATGCCGCACTCGCGCTATCCGGTGATTCGTGACTCATCCGATGACGTCGTCGGCTTCGTACATATTCGGGACCTGCTCAACCCTGATATGAGTGATCGTGGAATACGAGTGGGGGAGTTGGCCCGGGAAATCGTGTCGTTCCCCGGCACCAAGAACGTGATGAGCACGCTTACCGAGATGCGCAGGCTCAGTGCCCATCTCGCCATTGTGCAGGACGAGTACGGCGGCACAGCGGGCATCGTGACCATGGAAGACCTTGTAGAAGAGCTCATCGGCGATATCAAAGACGAGTACGACGTCAAACCGGGTGCTGATCACAGTCCAGTCATCATCGGCGAAGTCACGGTAGATGGCCTGCTCAACATCGAGGATTTTCATGAAGAGACCGGGATTGAATTACCTGATGGACCCTATGAGACTGTCGCCGGATTCCTGATCGCCCGGGTGGAGGATCTCCCGCAGGTGGGGGAGGGCACCGAATATGGCGGATATTCATTCACGGTGGCTGAACTTGATGGATTACGGGCATCTCGTGTGACCGTGCGGCGTCTCCCTGAGCCCACGGTGACGCAAAGCGAGATCGACGAACTGACAGAATGACGCGCATGTCTGCTGCTTCGCGTCAACGGGTGCTCTCCGGAATCCAGCCGACGGCTGACTCTTTCCACATCGGGAATTATCTGGGTGCGCTCCAAGAATGGGTGCGCATGCAAAGCACGCACGATGCCTACTACTGCGTTGTTGACCAGCATGCGATCACCGTCGACCACGATCCAGCAGTTCTGCGCGAGCGCACGTTGGTCTCCTTCGCGCAACTCCTTGCTGTTGGTCTGGATCCGTCCGAATCAACGATTTTTGTGCAGAGTCATGTGCCCGAACACAGTCAGCTTGCCTGGATCATGGAATGCCAAACAGGTTTTGGGGAAGCCAGTCGCATGACACAGTTCAAGGATAAATCGCAGAAAGGTGGCGCGGATCGGTCAAGTGTGGGTCTGTTCACGTATCCCATCTTGCAGGCGGCAGACATTCTGATCTACCAGGCCAACGCCGTACCGGTGGGCGAAGATCAGCGCCAGCACCTTGAGCTCACTCGGGATCTGGCTCAGCGGTTCAATGCAAAATTCGGGCCGACCCTGACGGTCCCCGAAGCGATGATCGTCAAAGAGACAGCAAAAATTGTTGACCTACAAGATCCCTCAGCGAAAATGAGCAAGTCGAGTGCTCCTGGTTGCGCGTTCTTGCTTGATGAGGATGCAGTACTCACGAAGAAGATCAAATCTGCGGTCACCGACTCCGATCGTGACATTCGCTTTGATCCGGTCAATAAGCCAGGGGTGGCAAACCTTTTAACGATGCAACAGGCCATCACGGGCCGCACAATGTCAGAGCTCGAAGCAAGCTATGCAGATCGAGGCTATGGCGATCTCAAGACCGAAACAGCCCAGATTGTGGTGGATCTCATTGCACCGATTCGTCTTCGGGTGGCTGAATTGATGTCCGACAAGGGTGAGTTAATCAATTTAATGGGCGTCGGTGCCGGCAAAGCGCGGGTGACCGCTGGGGAAACTCTGGAGAAGGTCTACGACGCTGTTGGCTTTGTGCCGCTGCCGCGCTAGATCTTTATCGTTCGAGTCGTACTCGACCAGATCTTGCATGGCGGCCGCGTCGGTTGCGTGAGATGTTGCGCAATCCCATGAATGCTGCCACCACCGCGAAAAGAAAAAGAGCGAGCCAGCCCCACGACCACACCGAAATCCCGGCGGTGCTGGTGCTGGTCGGGTTGGCCAT
>CAIXFB010000366.1 GCA_903918595.1 uncultured Actinomycetes bacterium | reverse complement strand
ATTCGAGCCGATGTGGTTTCTCGCGGCTCTTGCAACATTTGTTATCTACGCCATCGCCCAACGAATGCGCATCACGTCTCCCTTTCTCTATGTGCCACTGGTTCTGCTCGGCTGGTACTTCACGCACGAAAGCGGTGTGCATGCAACGATCGCTGGAGTCGTCTTCGGTTTGCTCACTCGAGTGCGCACTGATCCTGGCGAGGCTGTATCACCCGCCGATCGGCTCAATTTCCGGATCCACCCGATCAGCGCCGGCCTAGCCGTACCACTGTTTGCCTTCTTCGCGGCCGGTGTGGATCTTCGATCTATCGGTGTCATTGACGCACTCGCCAGTCCTGTGGCACTCGGCGTCATGGTGGGACTCGTCGTGGGTAAACCCATCGGGGTGATCACATGTGCCTGGCTTACTGCTCGTTTCACCCGGGCGTCACTCTCCCCCGGAATAGCCTGGCGAGACATTTTTGCCGTCGGTTTACTCGCCGGAATCGGATTCACAGTGGCTCTCCTCATCACTGAACTGGCCTTCGAAACCGATGAAGCGAGCCTGAATTCGGCGAAAATCGCCGTCTTGGTCGCATCCATCGTGGCTGCAGCCATCGCTTCGGTGGTCTTACTGAGCCGAAACCGCCACTACGCAGCCCTCGCTGAGGTCGAGGACCGCGACGACGACAAAGACGGCATCCCGGACGTCTATCAACGGCCGGATTCGAACCCCAATGCCACTTCCGGCTAGCCTGAGCAGGCAATAGTCTGCCGTCACGTCGCCCGGAAGCGCGGGGAGGAAATTATGGGTTCACCACAGCAACCGAGTATCGGTGCGTTGATCTCACGCACGATTGTCGATGCTCGAAAGTTGGCCACCGCCCAGGTTGACCTCGCCAAGGCCGAAGTTTCCAGCCAGGTTTCCCGGTTGTCCGGGATCACCGTGCTGGGAATCATCGCAATAGCCCTCGTCGCCCAAGCCGGCCTGATGCTGACTTTTGCAGTGGTCTACGCATTGGTCGCTTTGGGGTTGGCCACCTGGGCAGCGTTTTTGATCGTGGCCGGAGTCTTCTTGCTCATTGCCGGCATCCTCGCCGCTGTGGCTTACCAACGAGCTCAGGGATTTCGCAAGCCCGACATCGCCAAAACCGAACTAGAAAAAACCATTGAAGCTGTTTCCTCGCTCGCCAATCCAGCACCTTCCTCTGCGCGCAGCACCTAGGAGTCAATAGTCGTGGATCCCGATCTGGCGATCCGCCCACCCGGTCCATGGTTCCATCGCGATGTATCCGCGAATGGCTCACGATTCCATGTTGCCGAGTTGGGCGAAGGACCCACCGTCATCTTTTTGCATGGGTTCCCCACCTTCTGGTGGACGTGGCGTCATGCGATGGCAGCGGTTGCGGCACAGGGATACCGAGCGGTCGCGATGGATCTGCGTGGCTACGCCGGTTCGGACCATCCACCTGAGGGCTATGACCCCACCACGTTGGCCGCCGATGTGGCCGGCGTGATCAAGGGGCTCGGAGCAGACGATGCGACCGTGGTCGGGCACGGCTGGGGCGGCATCATCGGTTGGACGATGTGTTCAACCCAACCAGAGATGGTGCGCACACTGGTCACGATCAGTGCGCCACATCCGCAACGTATGCGATCTGCATTACTCAGATCGCGCAGTCAGCGATCCGCAATGGGCTACCTCTGGGGTTTACAGCTGCCCATCTCGCCGGAAAGAAGTTTCATGCGCAATGACGGCAGTCGCATCACCGAGCTGATGCGTGATTGGTCCCTTGACACTTCGTGGCTGGACTCTGACGCCGCGCTTCGGTACCAGTCAGCCTTCACCTGTTGGCCCACCGCACACACGGCCATTGAATATCACCGATGGGCGATGCGTTCAATGTTTCGAACTGATGGTCGCCGCTACATGACTTCGATCGAAGCACCCATCACACACGACGTGTTGAGTATCCGTGGGCAGCAAGACCCGATGGTTCTTGAGGAAAGTTTCGATGGAGACCACACACTTGTGAATGGTCGTTATGAGTCGGCATCCCTCCCCACCGGACATTTCGTTCACGAGGAATCTCCCGACAACGTTTCGGGGCTGCTCATCAAATGGCTGGCCCAAGAGGTTTCCGACTCGCATCTACCCGGTGATGGACGTGCGACCAACTAGACCGCGTGATCGCCTCGGCCGCCCTCTTGATCCGGCCGATCCGCAGGGTCTTGCCTTTCCGCCAGCACCTGAACCAGTAGATCTCACAAGTTCGAATGCGTGGTCCCTTGGGATCGCGTTCCTCGATGAGGGTCTCCCCTTTCATGCACACGAAATCTTTGAACAGCGCTGGAAATCCTGCCCCGCCGATGAACGTGATGCCTGGCAAGTACTTGCGCAGTGGGGGGCCGCACTCACCCATCAAGCCCGCGGCAATGGGCTTGGTGCCCTTCGAGTCTCAACACGCGCACTCGCATCATGGCGTGCACTGAGTCTTATCCCCGACCCGATAGATCAGGATCGAGTGAGTGCGTCACTGACGCAGCTCGCAACTCCCGGTGCTAGCAATTGAACGAGCAGCTAATCCTTCAGCCATCGCATTTTCGAGCTCGGCGTTGGTGAGGGCATAGCCAACACCTTGATCAGTCACGTCGGCCGCGAACACCATTCCGACCACTTCTCCGGTCGTGGAGAGCAGTGGCCCACCTGAACTGCCTGGTTCGATATTCGATCTGATGATGTAGACCTCCCGCTCCACGCCAGCCTCACCGTAAATCGTGTCGCCGCGGGCAACGACCAAGGTTCGAACGCGTGCGGGATCCGCGCGAAAGGAGCCGCCCTGCGGAAAACCAGCCGTTACGACCGATGATCCTGATGACAGCGTTTTTTGCGCAAACTCCAACGCCGGCGCCACAAGACCCGATGCTCGAAGTACAGCGATGTCTTTGCGAGGATCGAAATACACAACCTCGGTGCGCACTGGATCATCACCAGCGCGGATTCGCACACGCGGTTGCTCAACCCCAGCCACTACATGCGCGTTGGTGAGAATGAAGCCAGGTGAGAAAACAAAACCTGAGCCGGTGACTTGAGTGTCACAAGCATCCGCATCGCCGCTGACCCGCACAATCGAGCCACGCGCTGCCGCTATGTCTTCTGTTAATGCCGCCGCATCCGGTGGCTCCACATCCGGTCCGGTGATGGCACCAAGGCCAGAGAAAACCCGCGGAACGTCGCTGTCTCCGACGAGGTCACGGATCCCAGTAAAGGCATCACGCGCCTGATCTGGAACGAGTGCATCCATCGTGACCAAGACTTGGGATTCACGCACCGAACTCGAAAGCAAAGTACTAGGGAGAAAGGCAACTGCGCTTGCAATGATCCAAGCGATCAGACACAAAGCAAGAACGTTCAGTGCGGCACCGGCAAAGTTATCTACAACCCGAAGCGGGCGCCACGACACCACCCCCCGCAATCTGCGACCCAGCATCGACAGGAGTGTTTGACCGATCAGCGCGCAGCCCAGCACTCCGATCGTGACAGCGACTATGCGCAGAACACCCGAATCGGTGAATGAAGCGATGAGCCCGGGCAGCACGAGAGCCGCAGCGATCCCCCCGCCCAGAAAGCCCGCGAAGGAGAGGATCCCGACAACAAATCCCTGCCGCCAACCGGCCCAGGCAAACACTATGAGTGCACCGACCAACACCAGGTCGACCACATTGAGTCCGAGCAGGTTCACGAAACTTCATCCAACGGGAGCACCCGCGATTCATCCCATGGCACTGCCCACCCAGCTGATTCCAAGACCCTGGAAAGCAACCCACCAGTAAATCCCCACACCACAAGTCCGTGCACCGTGAATGCCGGGCCCACATAACCCGATGGGTGTTGCACCCTGCATCTATTCGCCGGGTCAACGAGGTCTGCGATCAATACCCGATGGGCGCTGGTCACTTCCGCGCTGGTTCCAACCTCACTGGGGTCACGCCACCAGGCAAGAACCGGGCGCACCGAATAGTTCGTCGTGGGTAGCCACAGGTCAGGCAGTTGACCAAAAACGTGGATACCTTGCGGCTGCACACCAGTTTCCTCGCGTGTTTCGCGAAGGGCCGCAGAAACGTGGCTCGCATCGGTGGGATCAACAACTCCGCCCGGAAACGCTGGTTGACCCCCGTGAGCGCGAAGGTCAGCTGCTCGTTCAGTGAGCAAAATATCTGGGCCATCACCGAATAGGAGCAGCACTGCGGCCGCGATTCCTTGATCATCCGGCGGCACAAATCTGGACCAGCTCGAAACATCTAACGTGCGGGCGGCGGCGGCAACTGGGTGCAGCCACTGCGGCACAACACGCATCGCCTCGTCATCGATAATGCCGGTTCGCAACCAACTCACCAGGTCACTCCAAGGAAATTCTCTAGCAGGATCGCGAGGGCTTTCTCACTCGTAATGCTGCCATCCCATCGTCCTGCGATAACTCCGTCAGGGTTCACAAAATAGGTGACGGGCGGTCCCGGAATCGCGAGAGGTGCACGCACTGACGCATCGGAGTCAATCACCGATGGGAATTCAACGCCCATGACTGTCAGGAGTTCAAGCCCACGCGCCGGATCGTCTTGGTAATCAATTCCAATGAATTGCACCGTGCCTTCGAGTTCGCGCGCCGCTTGCGCCAAGATCGGCATTTCTTCAATGCATGGCGGACACCAAGATGCCCAGACATTCACCACCAGTGGGATCCCGCGCAGGGTCGAAAGGTTGACCGGCGGCCCATCGCCGAGGCAGGGAAGTTCAACGTTGGGCAATCCCGGGATTGCCGCATCAGGGTTGCTGACGCCGACCGGGCACAAGGCAAGACCGGCCTGATCAACTAGCTGCTGCATCTCGGGGTCACGCATAGGCGCCTCGACAGTTTTCTGCTCCGTGACGTTCGGTTGCATTGCCGAGGTGCTCGTACAGGCAGTAAGAACCAGTCCACCAGCACATGCCAGGCCAACTACGAATGCGACTCTGACGTTCATGCAGGACCCTCGGTTTTCACCAAGGCCGCGGCGACTGCAGGATCCGTGGGGCCTTCACCGAAAGATGGGCACAGTTTCGCTATCGGACAGGCGCCGCACGCAGGCTTTTTCGCATGACAAATCCGCCGGCCGTGCCACACGACATAGTGGGACAACATTGTCCAATCCTTGGCCGGGAACAGCTCACCGATCGCGTGCTCAACTTTGACCGGGTCGGTGAGCGTGGTCCAACCAAAACGACGAACGAGCCGGCCAAAGTGTGTATCGACCGTGATACCCGGAATCCCAAAAGCATTGCCCAGAACCACGTTTGCCGTTTTCCGACCAACCCCGGGAAGGGTGACGAGTACGTCTAGATCCGCCGGCACCTGGCCGTCATAGTCAGCACAGAGCCGTTGGCCGATCCCTTGAATCATGGCCGCCTTCTGACGGAAAAAACCAGTCGAGGCAATCATTGATTCAAGCTCTTCACGATCTGCCCCGGCATAGTCCGCAGCTGAAGGGAATCGCGCGAACAGTGCAGGGGTGACCTTGTTCACCCGACGATCTGTGCATTGCGCACTGAGGACGGTGGCAACCAGGAGATCGAGGGGGGTGACAAAGTCCAATTCACAGTGCGCCTCTGGGTACTGCTTTGCAAGTATGTTGTAGATGGCCCGCGCATCGCGCCTGAGCGATGCCGAATCCGGCGCTGCTGGATCCGGCGAAATTGACTTCGCACGCGCCGACGGTGACATGCTTACAGGGTATGTCGCAGGTGGCCGGGCTCGACGACCCGACATGAGTAGGGACAGGGCAATAGGACAGAATGTTGGAAGAGTTACGCGGCCAGAACAGGAATCAGTGAGGCGACATGGACGATGTACTGAGGGTCAACCCTCTCTTCGCCGCGCTCGATCCTGATGGCGCAGCAGCGTTGCGCTCTTCCCTCGTCGAGATTGGAATTACAAAAGCGCAATCTCTCTTTCGTGAGGGAGAGCCCGGCGATCAGATGTACGTCATCCTTGACGGAAAAGTGAAGCTGGGCCAAACCTCCCCCGATGGTCGCGAATCCCTCCTGGCGATCCTTGGACCTGGCGAGATGTTCGGCGAACTCAGTCTTTTTGATCCTGGCCTTCGGGCGTCCACCGCAACCGCGTTGACCGATGCAGTGGTCCTCGGGTTGAGCAACGAACAGTTGATGCCATGGCTTGCCGGCCGGCCTGAAGTTGCCGCCGCACTGTTGCAGGCTCTAGCCCGCAGACTTCGTCGCACGAATGAGGCAATGGCCGATCTTGTGTTTTCCGATGTGCCTGGCCGCGTTGCCAAAGCACTGATGGATTTGGGTGAGAAATTTGGCACCGTGACCACAGAGGGCCTGCTCGTTACCCACGACATGACCCAAGAGGAGCTGGCACAGTTGGTCGGCGCCTCGCGCGAGACCGTGAACAAAGCCCTTGCCGACTTCACACAGCGCGGTTGGATCAGGCTCGAGTCGCGTCAGGTCGTCATTCTTGACGTTGAGCGTCTGGGCCGCCGCGCTCGCTAAGTAGGTAATCCACCTGGGCCAGCACCGTCTGGATTGCTGCCGGCCGGACCTCCGGGGCAATTCCGGCGTACACCAAATCCACAATTGCTTCAGGATCCTGCACACCCGCTGCCATCGCATCGCGCACCTGAGATAGCCGGACCTGACGGTGACGAATGTAAGCATCGAGAACATCAACGGGTCGATCCAGGACCGGACCGTGACCGGGGAGCAGCACCTCGAGTGAGTACTCCTCCACGACGCGCCTGAGCCCATCAAGTGAATCCAGATATTCGCGCAAGCTGCCATCGGGGTACGCCACCAATGTGGTGCCGCGACCGAGCACCGTGTCGCCGGTCAGCAGCACCGAATCGATCTCGTTCACAAAACACACGCTGTCTGAGCTGTGACCAGGAGTAACGACGACCCGTAACGGCCAGCCATCAAGGTCAATGACGTCGGCTTCTGACAAACCCTTGCTGCCCGATCGAAAACGCTGCGCAACCGCGAGCACTTCGGCACCAGTCTGCTCAGCGAGGGCGGCCGCTCCCTCGGAGTGGTCAATGTGCCCGTGGGTGAGAGCAATGGTGTTGATGCGCTGACCGCGCGCCTGCGCGCTTTCAATGATCGCGTCAAGGTGGCGTTGATCGGCAGGACCTGGATCGATCACCACGCATGACGTTGAACCCACCGGTCCCACGATCCAGGTGTTGGTCCCATCAAGAGTCCACGGCGATGGATTGGGCGCCAACACACACATGGTTGCCGGAGTCACGTCGCCACCGGTCCACGTTCCCTCGGACCCGATGAAAGGAAGTTGGCGCCCGCTCATCGGTCCACCTGGGGAAGCAGAACCCCATCGCTTTCCAGGCGGCGGGGACCGAGAACATCGACCATCAGCACCTCATTCGTCACTGCGTGCACCACATCCCAGTGGATGTCTTGGCCCACCATCCGCGGACGCGGCAACCGTGGCACTACGAGTTCTGGTGTTGGAAAGTCTCCGTCGCGCAATTGCCTCAGCACCTCAACGGTTGGCCGCAGCATCGGCAACGAGCCGGCGTCGTAATCCTTCAGTGCTTGAGCGGGATCAATCCAGATCATCTGGTCAGCCTCGGTGGTAACAAGTTCACCTTCAGACTCCACTGCCGAGAGGTAAAAGCGAACGTCATATCTGCGCACTTCAAATTCTGGAGTGACCCAGTGATCGATGAACGTGAGCGGCGGATCGATTGCGATGCCCACCTCTTCCAAAGTTTCCCGCACCGCGCAGGCCACGAACGGATCACTTTGCAGCGGATCAGGTTGCTCTGCATCGATCGCTTCAACTCGACCACCGGGGAATACATGCATCCCGGCCGCAAATTTCATTGTCGACGAGCGACGCATCAGGAGCACTCGATCATCGCGTATCAACACCACCGTGGCAGCTGGCTCTAGTTCCGGGGGCGCCCACACTCCACTGCCGGTAGCAACCGAATGCAGCCGCTCCGCCAACGAGAGCATCTTTTAGTCAGCAACCTCAACGATGAGTTCAACCTCAACGGGGGCATCCAGTGGCAATGATGCAACACCAACGGCTGAGCGGGCGTGTGTTCCGGCATCACCAAAAGCAGCAAGCAACACGTTGCTCGCACCGTTGACGACCGCCGGGTGGTTGATGAAGTCAGGTGCGCTGTTCACGAACCCAACCACCTTGACCACACGCTGCACTTTGTCGAGATCACCGATCAGCGCTTTGATGGCAGCCATCGCATTCAAGGCGCAGATACTGGCGAGCTCGTTAGCCCGATCAACGGTCACGTTCGCTCCGACAGTGCCGGTTTCAGGAAGCGCTCCGTTGACCATAGGCAGTTGCCCGGAGGTGTAGATCAAGTTTCCAGTACGCACTGCAGGCACATAAGCGGCAACGGGCGCGGCTACCTCAGGAAGCGTCAGGCCCAACTCGGCGAGGCGATCTTCAACAGCCGACATCAGGAGATCTCGCGTTTGAGGTAAGCCACCATGTTCTCCGGGTTCGGCCCAGGCACGACCTGCACCAATTCCCAGCCATCCTGGCCCCAGTTGTCAAGGATTGCCT
>CAIXFB010000365.1 GCA_903918595.1 uncultured Actinomycetes bacterium | reverse complement strand
ACCGAGACTGACATGGTGCGCTGGATCGGGATCTGACCCGCCACCCCCTCACGACTCGCTCCCCTTCTAGGGTGGCGTTATGGCAGCCAACGAACGTCTGGTCTGGATCGACCTTGAAATGACCGGCCTTGATCCCATAAACGACGAGATCGTCGAGATCGCCTGCATCGTTACTGAATCAGACCTCACCGAGATCGATGAGGGAATCAGCATCGTGGTCAAGTGCAATGACGCACCTCTTGCTGCCATGGATCCGTTCGTGGTCGACATGCACACCACCTCGGGTCTGATCACTGAGATCCCCGACGGCACCACATTGGCCGATGCTGAGGAGCGCGTTCTCGCCTACATCACCGAACGGGTCCCCGAGGCACGCAAGGCCCCCCTTGCTGGCTCCAGCGTGTATGTAGACCGCGGATTCCTGGCCCGCTACATGCCCAGCATTGATCAACACATGCACTACCGCCTCATCGACGTATCGAGCCTGAAAGAACTGGCCCGCCGCTGGTACCCGCGCATCTACTACTCAAGCCCAGATAAGACAGGCAACCACCGCGCCCTGGCAGACATCCGCGAGTCAATCGCTGAGCTGCGCTATTACCGCGATGCCATGCTCGTCCCTCAGCCCGGCCCTGACTCAGACACTGCCAAGGCGATCGGCAACGGGCACGTCGTCGATCACGGATAGGCCTGTCGGTCATCGATCAGCAGGTGCGCGATAGGCTTCGGCGTCCGCTTCGACGAGGGCAGTTTCTTCGTCGAGGCAGCGATGGTGGGTGTAGCTCAGCTGGCAGAGCGCTGCGTTGTGGTCGCAGATGTCGCGGGTTCAAGTCCCGTCACTCACCCCACCGCATGGGCACGCCCGCTCCGTTCGCGCGGAGCGCGACGTGAATCCAGCGCCCCACTGTCAGGAGGCGATTGAACTGAACGTCCACGCCCCCGATATGTACACAGGCTGACGCGAGCACACCCAACCTCCGGTTCCCCCGTGCGGCCACGATGCGTAACTGAGCGTCCATCCCACTTGCCGCAAGCTGACGAGGGCGGGCCAATCAACGCTGTCGGGGGCAAGATCCGAGCACTGGTCCGCTGCAGTTCCCGGCACTACCGCAAACTCCTGTAATGGAGCGAGCGGTCGTTGACTCGGATCGTCAGAGCCGCCAGGAACGTATCCCGTGCTCACTACACCGATGGTGTCGTTCAAGAACCCCGACACCCAGGCCATGGTTCCGGACGGAGTGAGAATCACTTGATACGGCTGCTGTCCAAAAGTTAGCCGGGCACCCGAAAAGGCCTGCAGCGTGATCGGATCAATCACGTCAATTGCGTTTCCAAAGTGTGCCACAACCCACAGGCGGGAGCCATCAGGTGCAAGCGCTAGCCCACCGGCTGCAGAAATTGTGCTGGTGTTCAGTAGTGCGGGAGTGCTGGTTGACGTGTCAATTGAGTACACACGTATTCCAGAGACCCAGGCCCGAGTGCCGTCGTTATTGAAGATAATGTCTACGAGAGTGCTCCCGATAGCAGCATTTCCAAGGACAGCAAACGTCGAAGTGCTAATGACGTAAACGTTCCCTAGGTAGTCGGTCACAAGTGCCCGCGAACCATCAGGAGATATGGCCACCGCTGTGGGATAGGTCCCAGGTAGGGAAACTGTTGCAACCGCAATGGGCGGAGTTGACGTTGTATCAATGATGGTGACATTTGCGGACGCATAGTTTGCCACCCACAAACGAGTGCCATCGGGGCTGATCGCCATCCCCTGCGGCCCGGTTCCGACGGTAACCGCGCCCGTTACGGTGGGCGGAGACGAGGCTGTGTCGATGATCGAAACTGTGGTACCGGTTCCTGAGGAACTTGCGACTTGGTAATTCGACACCCACGCGCGATTTCCATCGGGACTGAAGACAACGTCCCATGGTGTCGTACCCACGCTCAAGGGGGAACCCGGTAACTCTTGTCGCGTAGTCGTGTCGAAGAAGCGAACACTGTTTCCGTTGTAAGCCGTGAACCAGGCCTGAGCCCCGTTTGGACTCATCGCCGCGCCAAAAGGACCTCCCGACGTGGTGATCGTTTCCACCAAACTCGGCTGGGCGGGCCAACTCGCCAACGCAGGGGTGACACCCACCACACAAGCGCACACGAGTGCAATACAGACGGCAATACGTTGCACAACCCGATATCGACCAGACATGCCGCGTAGGGTAGCCGTCCCGCGTAGAGCCTGGGGAGCCTGGTGGCTTCATCTCCGGAGGCAGCCGAACTGGGAGATGCACCACATCGGGATCATCACCTACCCCGAGGTTCGGGTGGCATTTCACCTCGAGCTGGGCCGGGAGGCGGTGGACCTTCGTGACCCGATGGACGGCTGGCTGACCCCTGAATGAGAGAGACCCATGCTGCGATACCTGCAGATTCACGGTGTGGCCCTGGGTCACCGAGGCACCTCATCGATCAACAACAACACGGAGACGTGGCGGTCCTCTGGACAATGCACCACAGCCTGTGAATCAGATCATGACTGAAGGAGGCGTCAGTGCGACCGAGGCCGGTTTCCCCCTATGGATCGAGGGTTCGAGTCCCGTCACCCACCCCACTTTTCTCTGACAAAATGAGGGGACACACGTTCAATGGGAGCACTCTCGGTCGGGGATACTAAAGACATGAAAAACGACGTGGCACACGACTCGATTCGCTCCATCAATTCACGACAGTCCGTGCTCAGCGCCTTCTCGCGCAACTCATTCATGTCGATTGGGTCGTACGGCTCATTCATGTCGATTGGCTCAGTCGGCTCGGCCTTCTCGATCGGTTCAATTGGGAGCTTCGCGTCAATCCTGAGCGTGCTATCGGGCGCATCGAAGTTCGCCGTGATGTCCTGGAAGAACAGCCGAAGCTAGAGCAACAAGTCTGCGCAAACCACTGCAGTGCTAGGTCGCGGGCGGGACTCGCTCATAGTCATCTTCGAATAGAGGCGTTGCGAGTGCCCACTGAGGGGGCAACGACCGCCCCTCAATCCCTCTCCCGCCTCAATGAGCCAGTTCGTTTACATCGTTTCCTTAGTGGGAGTGGGGGCTTCAAGTCCCGTCACTCACCCCATCGTCTCGCGCCTAGCACTCCTCAGCGTGCTGCTCAGGGGTCCCACAGACTCACCAGAAGGCCGTATCCGCCCCACTGCGGTGCGTGATGCGCCAGGTGACAGACCATCCGAAGGTCTGAACCGTCGTCTTCGATGGTCGCTACGAGCAGGCATTGACTTGACCACGAAACCACAGGTGGTTCCACCCACCGGCAATCCCATTCGCTTCAAAGAATGAAGGGGGGAACGCGATGCGCTCCCCCCTTCATTGCTGTGTGTGACTAAGTGGTCCTGCCCACCGCTATGCGATACGGATCAGAGGCGGAGTAGCCACCTGTTCCCACGCTCACCCTGATGGTCATCCGATCACCAGCGCGAAGAGTTATCGTCCGCACGCGATCAGCTGTACCCGAGTTGGTTGTGCTGGTGCTGCCACCTGGGTGGTACGCGGCCAGACCGTAGTTCTTCGGCAACTCAGCCAAGCGGACGACGTACGTGCCATCGGCGTCTGCAGTGAAGGACCACCACTGCTCATCCGATGCCGAGCGCATCACCGATTGCACCGTTCCAGTTGTGGGCAGCGGCGCTGCACCCGACTGACTATCCCCGGGTGTGGGGTAACCAGGAGCCGGGATGGGCTCCGGTGTTGGAGTTGGCGTCGGTGTCGGTGTCGGCGTCGGTGTCGGTGTCGGCGTCGGTGTTGGTGTTGGTGTCGGCGTCGGTGTTGGTGTCGGCGTCGGTGTTGGTGTCGGCGTCGGCGTCGGTGTCGGCGCTGGCGCTGGCGCTGATGCCGGTGGAGTCACCGTCAGTGAGTAAGGCGCAGTACTGCTGAACACGCCGTTTCTCACCTCGACCAAGATATCGAGTTTCTGCCCCTTGGCCAGGGTCCGAGTGAGTACGCGGTCGACTGGCTGACTGTTGCTCGTGCTCGAACTTCCCCCTGGCGAGAACACCTCGAGCCGGTAGGGACTCGGCAGGTTATGCAATCGCACTGTGTACGTTCCCGCCACCATCGCCGTATGCGTCCACCACTGCTTGTCAGCCGATGTGCGCATGGTCGAGCTCACGGAGAGTGACTCGGGCAGAACACCTGCCGCAGACCGGCTATCCCCGGGCAATCCTGGTGCTGGCGTGGGGGTGCCAGGTTCGGGACTTGGCGCAGGTGTTGGAGTCGGAGTCGGTGT
>CAIXFB010000364.1 GCA_903918595.1 uncultured Actinomycetes bacterium | reverse complement strand
TTGCTGTTGATTTGCAGGCTAATTCGCCGGATCGGTCACGACCGGTCGTGCGATCGCCTCGGTCGCGGCGGCAGACTTCAAGGCACTCCAGCTCGAACTCGGTGGCAACAATCCGGTGATCGTGCTGCCGGACGCCGATGTGCCTGCCACCGCGGCCAGCCTTGCTGCGGGGATGGTGAAGCTCAATGGGCAGTGGTGCGAGGGTCCGGGCAAAATCTTTGTCGACGACTCCCTCCACGATGAGCTCGTCACTGCCCTGTCTGACGCGCTGGCCGAGTACACACTCGGTTCGCACGACGATCCCCAGGCGCAGGTGGGTCCGCTGGCCTACGCCGGTCACCGTGATCAGCTCGACGCGCAAGTCGCAGAGCTGGTCGCCGAAGGCGGTCGGGTGACGGTTGTGGGGGATGCGCCTGTGACTACGGGCAACTTTTGGCCACCGCGCCTGATCACGGATGCGGCTGCGGAGTGTGCGGTCGAGGAGATGTTCGGGCCGGTGGTGTCCATCCATCGTATGGACTCGGTCGACGCGGCCGTGGAGAGTGCGAATCGCTCACCGTACGGACTTGCGGCCTATGTATTCGGAACGGACATTGAAGCCGCGATGTCCATTGCCCGCCGTCTGCAGTTCGGTGAGGTAAAGGTGAATGGCACGAGCCTGTTCGATCTGAGTCCGCGATCGGTGCAGAGCTTCTGGCGGGGCAGTGGCATCGGTGGTCACGGCGACCGCGATGTGTTCCTGTTCTTCTGCGGCGCCCGCATCGTCGGTGTAGATCGAACCGGATTGCCGATCTGACGCTCAGTACGACTTCGGCATTCCCATCACATGCTGGCCCACATAGGCCAACACGAGGTTGTTGTTAATGGGCGCTACTTGGTAGAGCCTGGTCTCGCGGAATTTGCGCTCGATGTCGTATTCGACGGCAAAGCCGAACCCGCCGTGCGTGTCCAAGGCCGCATTGGCAGCCGCCCAGGATGCCTCTGATGCAAGGTACTTGGCCATGTTCGCCTCTGCCGCGCAGTTTTCACCTGCATCGTATTTACGCGCCGCTTCGTAACGCATTAAGTCTGCGGCACGAAGTTGCGTGTAGGCGCGGGCGAGCGGGAACTGCACACCTTGGTTCGCACCGATTGGCTGATCGAAGACAACCCGTTCGTTTGCATACGCAGCAGCTTTCTCAAGAAGAAAACGGCCATCACCAATGCACTCCGCGGCAATCAGGATTCGTTCGGCGTTCATGCCATCGAGGATGTAGCGGAAGCCCTTCCCTTCCTCACCTACAAGCGCATCTGCCGGGATGATCACGTCGTCAAAAAAGACTTCTGTCGTGTTGTGATTCATCATCGTCTTAATCGGCTTGATGGTGAGACCTTTGAGCTCGCGCATATCGATCAGAAATGTTGAGAGGCCATCCGATGGCTTTGCGCAATCTTCAAATGGAGTAGTGCGTGCGAGCAGCAACATGAGGTCTGAATAGAGCGCGCGCGAAGTCCAGATTTTTTGGCCGTTGATTCGCCAACCTTCAGGAACACGTTCGGCTTTGGTGCGAATCCGTGTGGTTTCTGACCCAGCGCCTGGCTCGGTGACACCGAAGGCCTGCAGCCGCAGTTCGCCCGATGCGATCCGGGGGAGGAACTCTTGCTTCTGCTCGGCGCTGCCGTGTCGCAGGATCGTGCCCATGACGTACATCTGCGCATGGCAGGCAGCGGGATTGCCACCCGATGCGGAG
>CAIXFB010000363.1 GCA_903918595.1 uncultured Actinomycetes bacterium | reverse complement strand
GCCGAAGGAATCGGGGCAGTTGACCGCTGCACCTCAGCCGGGGAAATCAACGGGGGCGCAGGGTCGGCCGCAAAGGCGCTTGGGGCGAAGGACACCAGCCCGAGGGTGATCAGACCGCTCGTGACGGTTCGACTGAGCCGAATGCAACGTTGATACTGCAACTCGCACCCCTCTCCACGCCGGATTGTTACCCTACGTCAACGCACCCAAACCTTGGAGGACCGATGGATCAGCTCGAGTTCGACGTCACCATCGAAATCCCCGCTGGTAGCCGCAATAAATACGAGATGGATCATGAGACTGGCCGCATGCGGCTTGACCGCATGCTCTTCACCTCGACCCGCTACCCCCATGACTATGGATTTATCGACGACTCCCTCGGCCAAGACGGTGATCCGCTCGATGCCCTCGTGATCGTTGGGGAACCCACGTTTCCCGGCATCGTGATCCGGTGCCGTGCAGTGGGCATGTTCCGGATGACTGATGAGGCCGGCGGTGACGACAAGGTGCTGTGCGTGCCGGCCCGCGATCCGCGCGTGGAGCACATGCGCGATATCCATCACGTGGCCGAGTTCGATCGACTCGAAATCCAGCATTTCTTCGAGGTTTACAAGGACCTTGAGCCTGGCAAGTCCGTTGAAGGTGCAACCTGGGTGGGCCGCACCGAAGCAGAGGCCGAAATCCACGAATCATGGGACCGGTACAAGAGAACCTCGCACTGAGGCCGGTCGCCTCTCGCCCGAACGAGATTAGGCAGCGCGGAGCTTGATCAGGTACTGCCCGCCACCCTCGTCGATCTGGGTGGTCAGGGTCATGTCGGGTGCGAAGCGTGAGAGCCGATCCAGCAACCACACCGATGCTTCCTCGGCGTCAGCCTGGCTCGGGCAGCGTGCCACTACCTCCTGACCGCCTTTGCGAGCAAGTCGATCGACGGCAGCAACGATCGGCGCGGGGTCGATAACAAAGAGCTGCGCTGGCCAAGGCACGACTGCAGCGATCTTGCCCTTCTGGGTGTTGCATGCTCGGTGCGCAAGGCGCTCAATGCCCACGATCTTCTTCTTGCCCTTCGACGCCGAGCCGCTGTCGACGCTCGGTCCCCGATCCGCATTGACCGACGCCTCTGGATCAACTGGTTCATCGCACAGCCAGCAGCGCCAGGCATCGCGGGCACCCACCTCGTTCAGATCGCTCATGACCGGAGGCTACGGGATGGCGCGCAACTGCTGTTCATCTGAACGCGAGACCCCTAGCTGAGGCCAGGAGTTTCATCGTCCTGGTCCAGTCGCGTGAGATGAGACTCCACGACTTCATTGCGTTGCAAATAGGTGCTCAGGAACGCTTTGACAGTTGCTGCGAATGGCAGTGCTAACAGCGCGCCGATGGGTCCGAGCACAGCTGCTCCGGCAAGTACCGACAGGAAAGAGACCGCCGTGTTGAGTTCCATCGCCTTGGCCGAAATGCGCGGTTCGATCGTCAAGTTCTCCACCTGCTGGTAAGCAAGAATGAAGATCAACGTTGCGATTCCTTGCGCAGGGCTCGCGCCAAAGGCGACCAGCACCGGTACGGCACCAGCAATATATGTTCCGATTGTGGGAATAAACTGCGCGACGATGCCGGTGAAGGCACCGAGAGCAAGCGCGTAGGGAACCTGCGCAATGAGCAAGAAGATCGCAGTGGCCGTGCCACAGATTGCCGCCAAAATCGATCTCGAGACGAGGTAACTCGAAGTTTTGTCGATCGCAACTTCCCAAATCGCCAGAATCTCCGTCTGCTTACGAGCTGGGAAGACCGAGCACACCACCCGACGAAAACGTGGGCCATCTGCCACCAGATAAAACGTGACCAGCAACACGGTTAACGTGCCAAAGAGCACCAGGAGCAGCGAACTCAGCACACCGAGGACCTCGGCTGCAGCAAATCGCACAACGTCGTCTAGATAATTCTCGAGCAGGAAATCAGGGGCCGGCAACGTGTAACCAAGGCTGCTCTCGACCTGATCGGCCAACTCCACATAGAGGGCCTGGGCATTACTCGTCAAGCCAATGATTTGCGCAAACAAGAGGCGCCCGAAAAGTGCAAAGAAGAGAGTCGCTCCGGCAATGACCGCGACATACACCAACAGTGTGGCCCGCCCGCGCTTCCAGCCGCGGGCCGCAAGTCGATTCACCGCCGGTTCAATCGCGAAAGCCAGGAAGAAACAGATGGCAACGGTGATCATCAGATCGGTCAGCCTGGAGGCGACGTACCAGATGCCTACTGCAACAGAAATCGCAAAAAGGGTGAACCAGACCGCCTTCATGTACCAACGGGGAAGAATATTCGCAGAATCACTCACCCGAGTAACGCTAGCGCAGGCACCTAGCGCGCGGGGAAGGGTTACTCAACAAGCGCGGGGTCTGCCTCTGCTTCGCTGGGGTCAATGCCAAGGTCAGCTTCTTCATCAACGATTGCCTCTTCAACCCCGGCTTCGTTGGGGACGGTTCCCGCCTCTTCCATGGGCACGTCTTCGTCCATGTTCACCGTGACTCGCAGCGGCGTGAAAGTCTGCACCCGGATTGGCTCCGGCAACGGGGTCACGCCAAACGTCTCCAGCGAACCCTGTCCGGCAAGTCTCACCAAGTACTGCGCATAGAGCAGCGGAAGTGCACTGTCAGTGCCGTCATCGCAAATCAGTAAGTGCGCATAGCCCTCAACCGGCCAGCCGACCAAGCCTGCTCCCTCTCCCAGCACAATCTTGGATGAGGCCAGATCAAAGTTTCCCTCGACCGGGAAACCACCGACCGCGGGGCTCGCAAGAATGTTCCCTGCTTCGTCAGTGGTAATCGTGGTGGCACCGGATCCCACCTTGTAGAGCTGCACGTCGTCGGTAGTGATGACGGTGTCGACCTCCTGGCCGTTGGCGTCAGTGCCCTTCACCGGCAGGTTGGCCGTGGCCAGCACATTGCTGAAGGCGGTGAAGATTGGCATCACCGCGATGGAACTCTCGACCGAGGTCATCTCGAGCAGGAGATCCTCCTGCGTGGCGAATTTCTGCCCCGCCTCAAGGGTGCCGCTCACACCCTGGCTCCACAGGTCGGGTACCTGCTGCGTCAGCCAGGAGGTCATCGCCTCGACCGAACCATCCGGGGTCTCGAGCGACATGAGGGCGATATCGGGAAGAAGTGTCAGGTCGAAGTCCGGATTCTCATCAGCGATGAGGGGGTCTTCCCACGACGTCACGGTGCCGTTCAGGATTCCAGCGACCGCCTCGGGAGTGAACACGAGGCCTTCAAGTCCCACAACGTTGTAGGCGATGGTGACCGGGTATGCGAACGCCGGGATCACGATCACCTTGTCGCTCGGGCAGGAGGCGGCCTGAAAGTCGGTGATGACTGAGGGGGTGGGGGTGCGCTCACTCAGCTCCACCAGGGCCGGAGTGCCGATCGGCACCTCCGTGGTGGTCTGCTCCGGACATACCGACGTCAGCGCCTGACCGACGTAGTCCATGGCGCCGGTGAACTTTCCCGGCGTCGCAACCTCGACCGTCCCGGTACCGCACACGATCTGCGATTCGGCACGAGCAGCCAGAACGTCTGGTGGCATGGGCGGTGTGCACGCGGCAAGCGCGAGCGCCGAGATGGAAATGAATGAGGTGAGGACGATGCCCCGGACCTGTACAGAGCGCCGAGACATCGTCCTCACCTTCATCTAGTGCTTGTTTGTGTAGTGCTGTTTAAACGATTGGACTACTTGATGAGTTGGACCAGCTCACGACCCTTGGCGAGCACCTTGCCAGCCAGCGGCACATAGCCCAGTGAGGCTGCGCGAGACGGTCCGCACTTGGCAAGTGTGTAGTCGAAGAACTGACGTACGCCAAGGCCGTTCGGGCCCTTGCCATCGGTGCGTGCAAGTCCGTAGCTGAAGATCGAGATCGGGTAGACGCCCTTGACGTTGAGCTTGTAGTTCAACTGCACCAAGCCCTTCGCGTCGAGGTTGGTCTGGTTGGCCAGGTTCTTCGCTGCCGAAGCGGCGGAAGGAGCAACAAACTCACCCGCTGTGTTCTGCAAGCGAGCTGACGGGTAGCCCTTGGCGTCGCCGAGGTCGACGTAGCCGATGGCACCTTCAGTGCTGAGCACGTTGGCCATAACGCCTTGATTGGTACGACCCGCAATAGAGTTTGCTGGCGGCTTGCCACCAGGGAATGCGGTGCCCATGTCATCTTGCACCTTGCTGAAGATCGTCGGCGCCCATGCATTCAGGTACTGCAAGAAGTTGTTGGTGGTACCCGAAGTGTCTGAGCGGTAGGAAAGTGTGATGTTGGTAGCCGGCAGCGTCTTTGCGATGCGCGGGTTGTCCTTGAGGATCTCTGGGTGGTTCCACGTAGTGATGGCGCCGCCCCAGATCTTGGCCAGCGTGACCTGCTTGAGCTGAATCGAGGAGCCGAGCGTGCGACCGGTCTTGGGGTTCTTGAGGTTGATCGGGATCGCGATCGAGCCACCGATCAG
>CAIXFB010000362.1 GCA_903918595.1 uncultured Actinomycetes bacterium | reverse complement strand
TTGCGCAACATCCATCGCGAGCAGGGCATCA
Organism: uncultured Actinomycetes bacterium; assembly: GCA_903918595.1. Classification (GTDB taxonomy): domain Bacteria; phylum Actinomycetota; class Actinomycetes; order S36-B12; family S36-B12; genus CAIXFB01. Next base: position 2,658 of record CAIXFB010000362.1, on the reverse strand, counting down.
TCGCCCCGGAAGCGCATACCAATCACGCCACCTGTGGCTCGGCCCATCGGGCGCAGGGTGTCATCGTTCGCGGTGAACCGCGCCGACATTCCCTTGCGGGAGAACAGCAGTAGATCATCTGAATCAGAGACGAGCCGAGCACCCATCACTTCGTCTTCTTCAGCGAGATTGATCGCAATGATGCCGCCCTGGCGATTGGTGTCGTACTCACTCAACCGAGTCTTCTTCACCATCCCGCGACGAGTTGCTAGTACTAGGTTCGCCGCCGCCTCGTAGTTCGGGATCGCTAGGACCTGCGCGATGGTTTCATCGGGCTGGAAGGCGAGCAGGTTCGCAACATGCTGACCCTTCGCGTCGCGACCAGCCTCTGGCAGTTGGTAGGCCTTAGCGCGGTACACGCGACCTTTGTTCGTGAAGAACAGGATCCAATGGTGGGTGGTCGTGGCAAAAAGGTGTTCCACCACATCGTCTTGCCGAAGGTTGGCGCCCTTAATCCCCTTGCCACCACGGCGCTGGGAACGGTAGAGCTCGCTGCGGGTGCGCTTTGCGTAACCGCCTGCAGTGATCGTGACCACAACATCTTCTTCAGCGATCAGATCCTCATCGGTCACATCGCCATCCCATGGGATGAAATCGGTGCGACGATCATCACCGAACTTCTCAGAGATTTCAGCGAGTTCCTCTGAAACGATCGCACGCTGACGCTCCTCCTTGGCGAGGATGTCGGTGTAGTCGGCGATCCTTGTCATCAGGTCTTCGTATTCGTCGACGATCTTCTGATGTTCCAGGGCAGCAAGTCGACGCAGCTGCATGTCAAGGATAGCTGTGGCCTGCAGCTCGTCGATCTCGAGCAGATTCATTAATCCGGTGCGGGCCTCATCAACTGTGGCACTTGCCCGAATCAATGCAATGACCGCATCGAGTTCGTCGAGTGCTTTGAGGTAGCCGCGCAAAATGTGGGCGCGCTCTTCAGCCTTGCGAAGACGGTAACGAGTGCGGCGCTGAATGACCTCGATCTGGTGCGCAACCCAGTAGCGCAAGAACTGCTCGAGGGTCAGCGTGCGTGGGACACCATCAACGAGTGCGAGCATGTTCGCACCGAAGTTGTCTTGCAGTTGGGTGTGCTTGTAGAGCTGGTTCAGCACAACCTGTGCAACGGCATCGCGCTTGAGTTCGATGACCAGACGCATACCGGTACGCGATGACGAGTCATCACGAACATCCGCAATCCCGGTGAGCTTTCCATCGCCCACAAGTTCTGCGATGCGCAGCAGCAAATTATCCGGGTTTACCTGGTACGGGAGTTGGGTAACGATCAGAAGTTGCCGACCACGTGAATCCTCATCGACGGTGACCACCGCGCGCATCGTGATCGAGCCGCGACCGGTGCGATGCGCATCATCGATTCCCTTGCGGCCCATGATCAGGGCGCCGGTGGGGAAATCTGGTCCCTTGATGAGATCGGTCAGCGCCGCCTGGCGGGTCTCGCGATCAGCATCAGGGTTGGCGAGGATCCATTGCGCTCCTGCTGCGACCTCACGGAGGTTATGCGGCGGGATGTTCGTGGCCATACCGACGGCGATGCCGGCGCTGCCATTGACCAACAGGTTGGGGAATCGGGCTGGCAGCACCAATGGTTCTTGTGTGCGTCCGTCGTAGTTAGGTCCGAAATCGACGGTGTCTTCGTCGATATCGCGCACCATGTCCATGGCCAGCGGGGCCATCCGGCACTCCGTGTAGCGCTGGGCGGCGGGCGGGTCATTTCCTGGTGAGCCGAAGTTTCCTTGGCCTTGCACCAATGGGTATCGCAACGACCACGGCTGGGCCAACCGCACAAGTGCGTCGTAGATCGCCGAGTCACCGTGCGGGTGGTAACTACCCATGACGTCGCCAACAACACGCGCACTCTTGGAGAAGTTGCGATCAGGCCGGTAACCACCGTCATACATCGCGAAGAGAACGCGGCGGTGGACGGGCTTGAGTCCATCGCGCACATCGGGCAGCGCCCTGGAAACGATGACAGACATTGAGTAGTCGAGGTATGACCGCTGCATCTCGGTTTGTAGATCGACCGCTTCGATGCGACCGTGCTGGCCGATGATCTCGACCTCGTCGATCTGGTCTTCGCCGCCCTCGGGGGTGATGTCGTCAGACACGTGAAATCTCCGTTACTCGTTGGTCGAAAATCAGATATCGAGAAAACGCACGTCGCGCGCGTTCTGTTGGATGAAATTGCGGCGAGCCTCAACGTCTTCGCCCATCAGCACGCTGAACATTTCATCAGCCTGAGCCGCATCGTCGAGGGTGACCTGCAACAAGACTCGCTGCTGGGGATTCATGGTGGTTTCCCATAGTTCGTCGGCATTCATTTCACCGAGTCCCTTGTAGCGCTGCACCGCTTCTTCTTTGGGGAGTCTGCGGCCGGCTGCGAAACCAGCCTCCAAGAGTGCATCGCGCTCACGATCGGAGTACGCGAAATCCGCAACCTCGCGCGACCACTTGATTTTGTAGAGCGGTGGTTGGGCGATATAGACGTAGCCCTGTTCCACGAGTGGGCGCATGAACCGGAAAAGCAAGGTGAGCAGCAGGGTGCGAATATGTTGTCCGTCAACATCAGCATCCGCCATCAGCACAACCTTGTGGTAGCGCAGACGATTA
>CAIXFB010000361.1 GCA_903918595.1 uncultured Actinomycetes bacterium | reverse complement strand
TCGGTGCTAATCCGACGGACTTCTAGTTTCATACAACGCCGTCGGTATGCGAAAAATGAATTCGGGTGCTCACGCGATAAGCCTATGCCGCGAACACGTGTGAATATTCTCGGACAAGAATCCACACGCGGAAGCGATTCCCGACGATAGAGTCCACGCATGGGGATTTTGTTTGTTCCACTCACTCTGGCTTTAGCCTGGGTTTTCGCGCTCCTGAATTGGACAACACCGTGGGGGGCAGGGGATCCCACCTTCAGCGAGAATGCATTGGCCTGGATGTTCTTCTTGCCTGCAGGCATCATGTTCATCACGAGTGGTTTCATGCACACGGTTCTGGCCAAGTCGACCGCAAAGAACATTGGATGGGTCACGAACGGATTCCAGAAAGAGATTGGCTTCGTGAGTTGGGGACTGGGTGTGGCCGGCCTTGTTGCCTCTGGCATGGGTTCTGACGCGTGGATTGTGTTGACCATTGTTATTAGCTTCTTCTTGCTTCTTGCGGCAGCCCAACACATTTTTGAAATTGCGAAGTCGAAGAATTATTCCCCAGGTAACACGATTATTTTGATTTACGATATTGGTCTCCCAATATCGCTGTGGGCGCTATTGATCTCGAACGGAAGTTTTAGTTCTTAACTGAGATCAACAACAACGGGTGCGTGATCAGATGCACCCTTGCCTTTACGTGCGTCGCGATCCACGTAGCAATCAGTCACAGCACTCACAAACGGTGCATTTGCATAAATCAAGTCGATGCGCATTCCCCAACCACGATGCAGAGCGCCGTTGCGGTAATCCCAGAACGTGAACGGCTCTCCTTTAAGAGCGCGCGGCATGACGTCACTCAGACCGAGGCCCTGCAAATCAGTGAGTGCGGCCCGCTCAGCTGCGGTGACGTGTGTTGAGTTCGCAAACACCGAGATATCCCAGACGTCTGCATCTGTGGGGGCGATGTTGAAATCACCGATCACAGCAAAGGGCACCGTGGGAGAGGCTGCGAGCTCACTGGCCGCAGTCTTGGTTAATGCCTTGAACCACTCGAGTTTGTAGTTGTAGTGATCGTGCCCGGGTTCGCGACCGTTCGGGCAGTACACGCTCCATACCCGAACCCCACCACAGGTGGCACCGATCGCCCGAGGCTCATCTGCCTCCTCGTACTGCGGTTGATCGGTCAGGCCGAGAGTTACATCGGCCAGCCCAACTTTGCTCAGCAGTGCGACGCCATTCCAGCGACCAGTTCCAAGTGCTGCCACCTCGTAGCCCAACGCCTCGATGGGGGCTGCGGGAAAAGCCTCCGTCGTGCACTTCAGCTCCTGCAGGGCCACCACATCGGGAGCTGCGCTCTCCAGCCACTCGACAACCCGATCAATCCGGGCTCCCACAGAGTTCACGTTCCAGGTGGCTATGCGCACGGGGTCAGCCTACGACGATATGGATTCCGCTCTCAGGTGCGTGAGCACTTACAACACGGACTTACAGCGCTGTGAGGTACGGGAGGTTCTCTTCGCTACCGAATCTGTCGATGACTGCCATGTCGTGACCGGCGACGACTCGCGCACCAGTGGTCTCGAATGCACGCATGAGTTCGTATCCGCTGTACATATCGTCGAGTTCGGTGAAGAGACAAAATGGCCGGTCGAGTTCCATCTCGTCGTAGTAGTGCAGTGCATCGGAGGCGAGAAGTAGTGGTCCACCTGCTGTATTGACGCTCAACACATGTTGGCCAGGAGTGTGGCCCCCGACGCGGATTGAAATGATCCCGGGCAGCACATCAGTGGTGCCGTCAAGCAACGTCAATTGCCCGGACTTTTGAAGTGACACCAATCCCGATAGATCCTCCTCCTCCGCTGATGCAGCCAACAGCCGCTTCCGGCCGTTCCCGTTGATCCAAAATTCATATTCCTTGGTATCGACATAGACCTGGGCATTGGGAAAGCCACTCGCGTGACCGGTGTGATCGAAATGGAGATGGGAGAGAAAAACGCCATCGACACTCGTAGGCGCGATGCCAAGCTCACTCAATGCGTCCATGGGATCGACAAGGAATGTACGCGCACGGCGCTCCGCTGCTCCCGAGGAGAAACCGGTATCGAATAGGAACGTTCCCTCTGTCCCCTGAATGATCCAGAAGAAGTAAGCCATGGTGAAGTCACGGTCCGCCTCGCCGTAGACGCTATTGCGGAAGTAGGCCTCGTCGGTGGAGGTCTGGCGCTCTGCGTATCGAACTGCTAACACCCGATGCTCAGCGGTGTCATTGATCAGCACTGACTGAGGCAATCGTTCGAGATCCATGGTTCGCAGTCCTTTCCAACATCGGGTTCGGAAATGGCAAAGCCCCTCACACATTCATTCTGATGGGGGCCCAAAGGGCTCTAATTCGTTATTCCATTGGATGGAATAATCATGGTGACGCTGGTCGCACCGCTTTTAACGTGTTGTTCACAGGCGCGTCCAGCGCAATTTTTCAGGAGGTCACGTGAAATTTTTGAAGAAGCGCACTGCCGTGGTGGCAGCTGCAGCCCTCGCCGTCTCGGTCATGGGCCAGGC
>CAIXFB010000360.1 GCA_903918595.1 uncultured Actinomycetes bacterium | reverse complement strand
TCAAGGTCATCAAGGGATTCCACATACATTGCAAGTGCGCGCACGTTCTCATCCATCGCAAGAGCCGCGGCGACTTCACTTGCGGTGACGTCCGCCTCATTGCCCGTGGTGATCGCGATACCGATCGGCACACCGCGTTCAAGACCCAACGAGAGCGCGCCGAATCCGAGGGCTCCGGATTGACTCACCAATGCCACTGGCCCATGAGGAAGTGGGGTGGATGCCGATGCAAAAACCGGACTAAACGTGGCGAGCACTCGATCGGCTCCGCCCACCGCACCGATGCAATTTGGACCCACGAGTCGCATGCCACCGGCTCGCGCGATATCGACGAGTTCCACTTGCGCTGCAGCACCTTCTGGGCCCGTTTCGGCAAACCCGGATGACATCACAATCGCCACCCGCACACCGGCCTGAGCGCATGCTGCAACAGCATCGTGCACCGCTGTTGCGGGCACCATGATCAGCGCTAGGTCAATCGGTTGATTGATGGAGGCGACTGATTCATATGCCGGCAAGCCGAGTACGGATCCGCCCTTCGGGTTCACCGGAAACATGCGGCCCGCGTAACCAAATCGCTGGAGGTACTCAACAGGCAGTCGCCCCATCGCACCTTCGCGTTCGGTGGCGCCAATGATTGCGATCGATGATGCCGACCACAGTGCAGCTATTGCAGGCGCCGAGGGGTGCATTGTCACGGGAGGATCGCAGTCCCCTCGATCTCCAACAAGGCTTCGTCGTCCCAGAGGCGCGTGACACCGATCAGCGTCATGGCTGGGTAGTCCTTGCCGACAAGGCGCTGCCAGATGCGTCCGATATCGCGTGCGTTGGCCCGGTAATCGACGGGATCGACGGAATAGATCGTCAATTTGGCCAACTGATCGGGGGTGCCACCCGCAGCCTCGAGTGCAGCGAGCAGGTTTGTCATGACCTGTTCAAACTGCTCGACAATCGTGCTGCCCACGATCACGTTGTCTGCGTTGAGCGCAGTTTGACCGGCGAGCAACACGATGGTGGAACCCTCTGCCACCACCGCGTGCGAGAAGCCGATCGGTGGAGCTAAGTGCGGCGGGTTGACTCTGCGTACGGTCATGATTGAACTGCCCCTCCGTCGATGACAATGCTTTGGCCGTTGATGCCACCGGAGTCGTTGGCCAGAAAGGACACCGCGGTGGCAACTTCTCCCGCCGTGATGAGTCGGCCGATGGGTTGAGCTGATTGGAGGTTGCCGAGAACGAGTTCACGCGAGCGACCGGTCTTCGCGACGATTGCATCGACTGAGCGTTGGGTCATGGGCGTATCCACATAACCTGGGCACACCGCGTTCACCGTGATGCCGGTTGTGGCGAGCTCTGCCGCTGCCGCGCGCACCATGCCAAGCACACCGTGCTTGGCAGATACGTAAGCGCTGATGTACGGCGCTCCAATCTTGGAAGCGACACTGGCCACGACGATCATCCGACCAAAGCCTTGGGCCTTCATGACGGGCGTTGCCGCCCGCACAAAACGGAAGGGAGAGGTGAGGTTGATCTCCAGGAGAGAGTTCCACAACTCTTCATCGGTGCGCTCAATCGGTGCCGAAACTGCCTCGCCAGCGTTCAGGACCAGCACGTCGATCCCACCCCACTCGGCCACCACCGCATCGATCAGGCGCTGGGGAGCAGCCGGATCGATCGCATCGGCCGGCAGGACCAAGGTTGGGCCATCCACCGCAGCGGCCACTGCAACCAAATCAGCCTCCGTGCGGGCAGTAAGGGCGATCCGATGACCTTGGGCGCCAAGTTCGGCCACAATGGCGGCACCGATTCCTCGGCTCGCGCCCGTAACTAGAACCCGTAAAGAAGGACCACTCGATGACGGCATATGCCCTCCCACAGTTAGTGATTCGCGAGGTTTCCAACCTACTCGGCTCAGGTCGGGTAACGCGCATCCTTGTCGACCGGCAATAATACGACACATGAGCAGCCCCCGTCCCGTCCTTGCGGCAGCCCGCCGGACCGTCTTTGGCAAAAGCCGTGGTGGGCTGTCCGGAATCAGGCCCGATGACCTCCTCGGCCTCACGATTGCCGAGCTCGTCGGGGCAATTCCCAGCCTTGATCAAGCCACGATCGACGACGTCATCATGGGCGATGCGAACGGGGCCGGAGAAGACAACCGGAACGTGGCCCGTATGTCTGCTCTCCTTGCGGGTTTGCCGGTCACGGTTCCAGGCATGACCATTAACCGCCTGTGCGGCTCGGGCGCCGAGGCTCTGATCCAGGCATTTCGCGCCGTACGCGCTGGAGACATGACCACCGTGATCGCCGGCGGCGTCGAGTCCATGAGCCGGGCACCATTCGTTCTTCCCAAATCAGACAAGCCGCTCGACGCATCCATGAAACTTGAACAGACCACGGTCGGCTGGCGCATGATCAACCCCGCATTCCCCGCTCACTGGACCGACAGCCTCGGAGTGTGTGCCCAACGCAGTGCCGATGCCCGCGGCATTACCCGCACCGAGATGGACGAGTGGGCAGTGCGATCACATGAGCGTGCAGCCGCAGCTTGGGATGCCGGCCTGCACGACGGTTTC
>CAIXFB010000359.1 GCA_903918595.1 uncultured Actinomycetes bacterium | reverse complement strand
TCAACCATCCACCATTTACTCCTTCAAGGCCCGCTCCCGATCGTGAAATCGAGGTTGCCCACGCCGCGGAGAGCACGAAAGCAATGACGGCGCCCATCACGAGAAGTACCGCAACAACGGTCAGGGCTGCACGTTCAGTGACGATCCACGGGCCGATTTGCGACCACGCAACAGAAAGAAGCAACAAACCCGCAGGAAAGGTGGCGAGCATGGCGCCGTTTCCCGGGTCACTCAACTCATTACGCAGCGCCTCGCGATCTTTCAATCGCCGGAAGTACCGGGGCCAGAGGATCACCGTTAGGAGGTTGGCCAGAATCAATAGCACTATGGCGACCGGCTCAAGCCACACGGCGTTCCACGCATCGGCCATGGATGCCGTCACGAGCGCCAGCGCCCCAGTGCCCATGACAGCGCCGAACCAAGCCGGATGTCCGTATAGTCCCTGCACCTGCAATCAACCCCTCTCGATACCCCATGGGGTATGTTAGTGCGATGTCGGAAATGATCTCCGCACTAAGGCTCTGGACCCCTCGCCGTTGGTGGATCGCACTTGGATCAGGAGTCCTCGTGGCCATTGTGGTGGCTCTGCCCACTGCAGTGATCCCGAACCCAATCTTTGGCCGCGCTATCGAAGTCACCTGGTGGTCCTACCCCATTGTGATCATCACCGGCATCCTTGGCGGCCTGTTGATCGCCACGTACATCAAAGAGCCGAACGATTCCCCAGACACTGAAGAAGAAGTCGACACCGCTGCAAAGCTAGGCGGGGTAGGTGGTTTCATCGCATTCTTTGCCGTTGGGTGCCCGGTCTGCAACAAACTCGTACTGATTGCCCTCGGATCATCCGGTGCTATTTCATGGTTCGCGCCGATTCAGCCGATCCTCGCCGTCGCTTCCATGGCGCTGATGGCGTGGGCCTTGCGGATGCGCCTTCGCGGATCGGTTTCCTGTGCGGTACAAACACCTGTATGACCAAACGCATCCTCGCCACCAGCGGCGGCTTCATCGGCACCGGCCTCTGGGGCGTGCTCACTCCCGCACCGACCATGCTGCGCGCCCTTGAGCTCACCGGCAAAGAACGACCCAAAGTTGCACTCGTGCTCACCGCATCAGGCGATGACCCGCAATACCTTGCGCAGATGTATTCAGCCCTAGCCGGCTCAAGTTGCGACGTCGATCACCTTGCTCTTTTCACCCAGCCAAACCGGCGCCCCGACGAGATCCTGGGATGGGCCGATGTGGTGTGGGTGGGCGGTGGCAGTGTGGCTAACTTGCTAGCGCTGTGGCGTTTGCACGGAGTCGACACCGCAATGGCAGACGCATGGGAAACCGGCACGATTCTGGCAGGAGTCAGTGCCGGCTCCATCTGCTGGCATGTGGGCGGACCCACCGATTCATTTGGCAAGGACTTGCAACCGGTCACGAATGCCCTCGCCCTGCTCCCCTACGGAAACGGCGTGCACTATGACAGTGAGGTTCAGCGCCGCCCGCTACTTCACCAGTTGGTGCGTGATGAAGTGCTGCCCACCTCGTATGCCACCGATGATCGCGTGGGGATTCTGTATGAAGGCGCCGAGCCCGTTGAGGTCATCTGCGATCTTGACGCTGATCCTGAAACCGGCCCTGCGGCGTATCGGGTAGAACGCATTGCCGGCGAGGTTGTGGAAACTCGGCTCGCGCCGGGTCTCATGAGTTAAAGCGAAAATCAAGAACGACGACGCTTCCTAAGTGCGAGTGCGTCGTTCATGTTGCGCCGCTAGAGCCTGTGTGAACTGATCCACCGACCAATTCTCCGCAAGCGCCTGGGTCAGCACATCGGCCTGCGAGGCCGGGGCCAGTCCACCGATCGGTTGATCGTGATCGAGGTTCGTGGGGAACGGATAACCATCGGCAGCCGAACCAATCACGTTTGAGGTGAATGAGTCGCTCCAAGCAGGGCCCGATGCAGCATTGATCAGAGTGGTATAAATCGCTGAGCACAAGCGCACGCGATCAACCGTTTCCATCGCCCTGCCAAATGCGGAAGAGACCTGCAACAAATTGACCATGCGAACCACATCAGTGGATTCATTGCGACCGGCGCCATGAAACAGCGCCGGACTAAACCACACCACATCACCTTTGGTCAAAGGCAGTTGCACGTAATGCAACCAGAAGTACTCCTTGAAAGCTTCCTCGCGCCACGCTAGGTAACCCAGGGAGTACTTCTGCGAATGTGGCAGGAACATCGTGGGCCCACTAGCCACGCTCATGTCACAGTGCGCAACTCCACCTTGCAAGGTGAGGAACGGTGAAAACTCGTGCACCTGCGCAGGAAATGTGCGCGCAACCGCATTCGTTTGAAAGCCCAGGTGGTAATCACGATGTGGTTGCTGCGGCTCTCCACCTGGATACACAACGTTTACCTGGGTGGTGATTTGGTAGCCAGGACCCAACCAAGCGCTACTGCCCAGCGCAATAATCTCGTTGGCGAAATAATCTACGTAAGCTGCAGGATCGGCCACAGCGAGTTTTTCTTGCGCATTCCAGATGCGCGCATTAGCGCCCGGTTTACCAAAGTGATCACCAGAGGCCACGCCGCTAGCACGTTCAGTGTCGATGATTGAGGTGAAAACGTCACTGACCCGATCCACCACGCTGGTATCGGGATAAGCGCCACGGATGATGATCACGCCGGGGCCTGTTGACAGAGCCTTGTTCCACTCCCGCTCGATTGCTTGGGGATCAGTTTCTAGCGGCAGGGAAGAACGCTCGTAGATCAGCACTTCCCGGTCAACTGCGGACGCAAGTGGGAAGTCGGCCAGATCGGTGGTGACCTCAACGACCTCACGAAAATCGTCGAGCGAGCATTCAGCATTGATCACGTTCGTCAACCTTTCCTCGCCTGCCTTGTTGGTTAACCCTGACCTGAAACTAGTGCCACCGGCTGGCCGGTGCGCAGGGATTCTCCTGCAGCAAGGCCGATAGCAACGGGTGCGCGCCCGTCAGCCCCTGACACTGGCGAAGGACCACCGTCACGCACGTAGCGAACAAAGGCCTCCCACTCAAGGCGGAAGGAGTCCGTGTAGCGCTCAAGGAAGAAGTTTGGAATCACCGTGCCCGAAAGGCCAGCGCCGCCAAGGAAGGAGCCGGTGTGCACGGGCGGATTCGTCGAAAACGCCATCCCACCAGAGCCAAACACTTCAACACGTTGGTCGTAGCCATAGGTAGCGCGCCGACTGTTATCGATGGTGGTGAATGCGCCGTTAGCGTGGGTCAACAGCACCATCGCCGTGTCAATGTCACCCGCCTCACCAATTTCAGGATCAATGCGAACGGCACCTTTTGCAAAGACCTCGACAACTGGGGAACCCACCACATAGCGAGCCATGTCGAAATCGTGAATCATCATGTCGACGAAGAGTCCGCCGCTCACCTTGACGTAGGAGACCGGCGGCGGGCTGGGGTCACGGCTGGTGATCCGAGCCATATGCACCTCACCCACTTCACCGTTCCGCACCGCCTCGCGCACCGAATGATG
>CAIXFB010000358.1 GCA_903918595.1 uncultured Actinomycetes bacterium | reverse complement strand
GGGCTACCTCACGCCCAACGAGGCCGCTGCGCGGCCCAGGGCCTCCGGCCCGTGTGCTTGACACTAAAACTCTCTAGAAGCAGTGTGGCCGGCACAGCCCCAGCGTATCAAAGCGCTGGCACAGAAGGCGGACACCGCTCATCGAGACAGGTCCCATTATGAACATTTCAAATCCTACCATCAGTCGTTATACAGATGGGTTGAGCCTACGAGCATCACTCCGTTCTCTCTTCCTACCAAAGAGCGCGCACTTCATGCGGTCGCAGTAATACTGACTCGCCAGTTCGGAATCAATAGTTTCACCAAAGACTGCCCCAAAGAAGTCCCGGCTGACATACAAGATAAAGTCAAAGAGGTGATCCTGAAGCGAGTTGGATCAATTGATCCTTCCGAATCAGATAACACTGAGTCGATGTTGGATGGAATTTTTGAAAAGTGGGCGGACTTATCCAGAACCGAGTGGGGAAAAATGAATGAATCTACCCTCTCCACCTCGAGCCCTCAGCTCATGCTTCCGTCCGGATCACCACAAGTACCAAAGGGCCAAATAGAACCTTTCAGAACACCCACATCGATGAGAAATGTCGATGCCACCTGCGAACCATACATCATCCAACACTAATGGCCTGGAAAAAAAGAATGCTCAGAAGGTCGCATGCGATCAGCCCTTTCGGGGTTGGTGCAATGTGTAATTTTCCAAACAACGAGGTCTTGATTGCTGCCGCGTTAAGTAAATGGCCACACCAGAAGCGAACCGATTCAAAGGCCGCAGGTCTAGAACTGAGAGATCAAAGACTAGAAGGTCGACTGGGCGTAACCCATTTCAGACTCCCTCCTGCCGAGACAACCGAAGGCGAAGATAGTGATAACCGCGCATACTTGCCTTTCGTGAGGTTTCCACGATGGCACTATTGCCCAAGCTGCGGGATGATGAGATGGCTACCTCACAACAGTAGAGACATACCCAGATGCGAGGCACCCGACGGTAGTACCTGCAAAAAAATACACGAAAGGAGACGGCCTCGCCTAATACCATCGCGCTTCGTCGGAACCTGCAGCCTGGGTCATTTGCAGGATTTTCCCTACATCGAATGGGTTCACGCTGGGAAACCCGATTGTAATTCTCCTCAGCTGCAGCTGATTTCATCCAAGTCTGCCGCCACAGTTACCGGCGCATTGATTAAATGCGTCAGTTGCGGCTCTACTAATGCGTTGATGTCGGCCCTAGGTGGAGCGCAAGCCCAGCAACATTCAGCGTTGCTTAAATGCAAAGGCGAAACTCCTTGGGACGGCGGAGCCGGCGGTGGGCCAGGATGCACACAACAACTTAAAATCCTGCCCAGAGGCGCCAGTAACGTCTACTTTCCATCTGTAGTTAGCTCAATTTACATTCCGTCAGCCAACTCCGGGGCAGGAATGGACCCTCTCTCAATAAAAATCCGAGAAGAACTAATCGGAAATGAAGACAATTGGAGCAGGGTAATTACCGAAGACAAGACCGCCATAGACAAAGCCAAGCTCGCGATGTGGTGTAGTTTTGTTGGTATAGCAGATAGTGATATTGAAAAAGTTGCGAAGATCGCAGAAGGCCATCTTGCATCACTTTCGGATGATTCCCACGCAAACGAGACTCCGCTGACCGAAGAGCAGTATCGGGCATTCGAACACCATGCGCTTTGCGCAGGCATAAGCAGGCGTGACGACAATACCAACGAAACGCTTAACCTCACAAAGGCGGACATCGCACGAGACTACAAAGACATCGTCGCATCTAATTTCTCCGAGGTCATCCTAGCAAATAAGATACGTGAAACCAGAGCACTTGTTGGATTTGTCAGAGTTTCACCCCCGCTGAGCTTAAGCGAAGGAAGGGTTCAGAGAATCAAGCATAACAAGAACCAACCTTGGCTCCCTGCCGTCGCTGCCTACGGTGAAGGAATATTCCTTCAACTTAACCCAGAGAAGATTGATCGGTGGGCAAACAATCCGGCCGTAATTGAAAGAATCCAAAAACTTTCCGCTAGATACAACACCGCTAGAATTGACCAAAATCCGAAGGCAGAAATAAGACCGATTAATCCACGGTTCATCCTCATCCATACCCTCTCTCACCTATTGATTAACCAACTGGTTTTCGACTGCGGATACGGAAGTTCCTCCCTCAGAGAGCGTATTTACTGCAACCTGCATGATGGTTCTCCGGTAATGAATGCCACGCTGATCTACACCTCTTCGGGAGACTCCGAGGGAACCCTCGGCGGACTCGTAAGGCAAGGCC
>CAIXFB010000357.1 GCA_903918595.1 uncultured Actinomycetes bacterium | reverse complement strand
GTCGTGGTCGCATCGGTGAACAGCGGATAGTCCGCGCCGAACACCCGCTCGTGCATCGGCGTGCGGTTGAGCACCGGCGGCGTTCCGACAGATGCGTACTCCAGTGCCTTAGTGGACAACTCGAGAGAGTCATCAAGGCAGGTGTCTCGCCAGGAGAGCCCCACATCGCACGCGGCCATCAGCGCGAGAGTGGATGTGCGATCAAGACCGCCGTGCCAGGTTACCCCTGGCGTGCCGCGCAGTCCGCTGTCCATCCGTTGAGCGAAAGCTGGATCCTCTCGATGAATCTTGTCGCCAACCATGTCCAGGCGGGTTGGAATTCCCCGCGCAGAAACCTCGGCCGGTAGTGCGAGCATGAGGTCGGTGTTCCACGCAGGTGCAAACTTGCCGGCGTACCCAAGCCGCAGATCGTGATCACGATTAAAGTGATCGTCGCGAATGTCAATTAATTCGGTTTCGGGCAATGGCGCATCGGGGATGATTGGCTCCCACAACAGGGTGCGCCCATGTACTCCGGGTACCACCGCCTCGACGAATGTGCGCAGTTCGGGGGTTTGGCAAAGCACTCGACGGCTTCCTCGAACAATTACTGTCAACTCGACAAGGCGGCCGTGATCCAATGTCGAAACACTCTGGGGGATGTCGGTCAGGTAGGTCCACAGCACTCCGTCTAGCTGCCCGGTCGCGACCATGGCCGAGGCGACTCGAGATCCGCGCACTACTACTAGGTCGAAGTGCTTTTCGACATGGTGGCTCACTACGGCATCGGCGGCCTGCGCCGCCGACATGGTGGCCCGCACTGGCTCAACAATGTGCACGTTCGCAAGTCCGTGTAGCGGCAGTAGCAGACGATCCGTCTCAATGCGCGACTTGAGCAGCACCGTCACCTCGACGCCGGTGCGGGCGAGGCACTCGACCGTTGAGGTTAGCCAGACCGCGGATCCATCGATCAGGTTGAGGTTGACGTCGCCGTAAACAAGCGCCCGCAGGGTCCGATTAATCACGGTCATTATCCATCAGCTCCGCACCCATCAGCGCCGCAATGAGTCTCTCAGCCGACGTGGCATCGGACACGTTAATTCTGCGGTCACAACCACGGGCGAACTCAGTCAAACCCGGAGCGTGCGAAGGGTCGGTCACAATGAGCAGTGGACGTCCGAGGCGCTCGCACATCTCCCGGATCTCGAGCAGGGTGCGCTCGCGTACCGCCTCACCGGGCTCACCGAGGGGAAACCATGGGGTGCCGGGCTGGCCCGCGTGCGCATGGACGATTACCCCGTCGGGGTCAAGTACCCGCACGAGCTCAACGGCGTCATGCGGCCATGCCTGGCTCACATGGGCAAAACCGCCAAGAGCATCGATCACCTCGGGTGGGGCAATTGCGATGATGGAAGGTCGGTCGTCAGTCGTCACGGTGCGACGCGGAGTCAGCACGCGGGCTGGGTTGGACGAAAGGCCCACGTCGCGACCGCTCATGACAACCGCAGGCTTGGGTCGCTCCGCTAGCCGTGACCGCCCAGCGCGTCTGGACTTTCGGATGCGCAGCAGAGTGAAGGGCAGGGCGAGGAGGCGTTTGGGGCTTTGGCCGGCGTCGATCACCAGTTGGCCGACGGACATGGGTAAGGAGCCTTGGGTCCGGGCGAGAGCTAGTTCGGCCCGCTCGGCCCGCTCGTTCGCGGCCGCGATTGCGTCGGACATGTCGGCTTCATGGCCAAAAGTTTCGTGGCCAAAAGTTTCGTTGCTAAAAGATTCGTGGCCATCAAGTTCATTATTCATATCCGGCATTTTGTTGAGTGGGGGCTCAGACATGTGCCGACTCGTGGGTTCGGTGTAGATACGCCAGTAGCGCCTGTGCGATGCGATTCCCGGCATGCCCGTCCCACAGCGGAATACTCGCGGGCGTGGGTAGAGGGCTGCGCAGGATCGCGTCGACATCCGCAGTTGCGCTTGTTAACGTGGCGAGTCGGTTTGTTCCGTGAGTGATGGTGACCGGACGCTCCGTGGTGGTGCGGATCGTCACACAGGGAATGCCGAGGAACGAGGACTCCTCCTGAACCCCGCCGGAGTCGGTGACAACTACTCGAGATCCTGCAAGTGCGGCAAGGAAGTCGCGGTACTCCAGTGGTGCCGTCAGGCGCACTCCCGGGAAGTTCTGTGCGGGCGACAGGGCGACTCTGGAGCGCGGATGGACGGGTAGCACTACCGGAAGGAGTGAGCCGAGTTCGCGCAGCAGTGCTAACACGGCCTCGACCTGGTCGGGGTCATCGACATTACTGGGACGGTGAATGGTCGCGAGAATGAAGTCCTCGGGGAGGTCGAGCGCGATTCGC
>CAIXFB010000356.1 GCA_903918595.1 uncultured Actinomycetes bacterium | reverse complement strand
TGGCAACGCTGTGGCGGATCCGCACCGATCGAGTGCACCGCCTGCTCGTTGACTTCGGGGCAGCCGTTGCTGGAACAGTGATCGGTTTCGGTGTTTTCTTCATCGCCGGTCTTGCACTCTTCCCCGGCCGTTCATGGCTTGGCACATACCTCGAGTGGAATAGCGAACTCGACTACGAGGTCTTCATCGGTGATGGCAGCGCCTGGCAGCGCGACACCGCGCTGTTCGTCGTCATTCTTGCCATCGCCTCGGCGATCGTTTCAGTAATCGCTCAGCCACGGCATCGTTGGGCGTGGGCTGCCCTGGCGATGTCGGTGATGAATGTTGTTGCCACCGCGGCGATCATGATCGTGATGCCCGGGCCGTGGCTCGAGGCCCCGCACTATGTGGCGCTGCTCTGGCCGGCTTCTCTCATGGCGCTGGTGTTGGTGTTCACCTCGATGACTCCCGGCACCCGCGAGGGCTCGAAACTTTACGTGCCGATGATTGCCGTGGTTGGCGTGCTCACTGTTCCGGTGTTGATCTGGACCGGAAGATTTGATGGAGTGATCGACGTATCACTCGGCATGGCGATGTTCGTGGTGTTGCTCGTGCTGATCGTTGTCACCGCGATGTTGGTGCCGCGGTCGTGGAATTTTTGGATCGCCACATTGCTTGTTGTCACGGCTGCCCTCACCTTTGTTTCCGCGCAGGTCTGGCAGAACGGCCGCGGGCAGCTTGGCATCTACGGGCAGTACCCGTTCCGCTCCGCATTCGTTGACTTCTCCTACCAGGATCAGATGGCGTCCAAAATCGACGTTGAGGAGTTCCTGATCGCCAACACCGAGCCCACCGATCGCATAGGTATCTGGACCGATGCTGACCGATTGACCGCAGACATCGCCGGCATGCAGATCTGGGGGTTCTACAACCTGGTCAGCGTGGAACCGGTGCTCACCCCTGCCGAGACAGATGCGCTCGAGATCACCAAGCCCAGTGTGATTGCCATGTATTCACCCGATCGTGCACAGATTGACAAATTCTGGACGTCGTTACCTCCACAGTCGCTACCCACTGCTCCTGACTGCATCACCGTGCCGTACCTGGGCGTGGGCACCGGCGAGGCGTTGATGTGCCTGACGCGGTTGAACTGGGTTGGCTAGTCGCCCACGCTTTCCCCCGGCGATTTCGCCCGCTTCCCGGGTCAAATCACCAAACTGGCCCCGTTTTGTTGCGCTAAATGGTGATTTCACCCGTCCGGGGTTCAACATGTCCATTCCGTCCGACGGAATCGTGTGCGGGATCTGACTAGGTGCGAAGAAGAGCAACTAGCTCCGAGGCGGCAGCAGCCGGAGCAGATCCGCTGATCGCTTGGCCGTGCGGCCCACATCGCCGGCCTGACGCAGTAGCCAACGCTTGGGATCGTCCTGATCGCGGGTATCTAGGCCAACCTGCTGGTCTGAGGTAACGCGATAGTCGATCACCACAGTGGGGTCGATGAGGAAGTTGCCGGCCCGGATCGCCTGAAGGCTCCACCAGCGATCGTGCAACCAACCGGTCGGCACATCAATCGACTGCATGCGAGCCGGGCGCAGGGCACTCGCCCCACCCGTGGCAACCGAGTGCCGCAGTGCGTAGGCCAACTGATCGCGCACGCTGCGATCGGTGAAGTCCGCAGGAACGGGGAACGTGCTGCGCAGTGTGGCCGGCGGGTACTCCGTGGGCGCACCGCTCTCATCAATAAGCCTGCCATCAGATGCCAGCATCGCTATTTGTAAATACTCCTCGAGCATCGCCACTTGATACGAGATGCGATTGGGCAACCACACGTCGTCATGATCACCGAGGATCACAATGTCGGCACTCATCGCTAACGCAGCACGTACGCCCTGCACAAAGTTACGCGCGATGCGCGTTGAAGTGTCGGAGGAGTTTGTTGCAGCTTGCACAACACGGAAACCGTTTTCGCGCAGGATCGCGACTGTGTCATCAGTGGATGCGTCGTCAATTGCAATACGGAAATCAGGTTGACGATCTTGCGCATTAATGCTGGCCAGAGTTTGATTAATCCAGTTGCGGGAATTGTGTGTGACGAGCAGTGCCGCGACCCCACCCATCACGCGAACGCCTTACGCCTTCCCGCGCCGCGCTGCTTTGCCAGCTTCTCAATCAGCACCTCATACTGATCGGTGATCTGATCCCACTGGTAATGCTCGGCGATTCGGGTTCGGCAGGCATCAGCAAATCGCTGAAGTTCAAGGTCCATGTTGTCGTGCGTCAATTCATCTTCACCCGATGCAACCTCGTCAAACAACACCGAAAGTTGATCCGCATCAGACCAGAAGAATGCGTTGTTGGCTGTTACTTCGCGATTGAACTCGCAATCAAAGGCGAGCACCGGAGCACCGGCGCCCATTGCGCGCAACAAACTCGGGTTGGTGCCACCCACGGAATGACCATGAATATACGTGCGGGCGTGACCGTACAGTTGGTCAAGAAGTTCGCGATCATAAATCGGGCCGGTGAACTTGATCAGTGGACTGCCCTGCGCGGCCTCATGCACTTTGTCGGCGTACCACTGGCTGTAGGGCGTGGAGCCAACAACAACAAGCGGACGGGTTTCATCACTCACGCGATACGCGTGCACTGCTTCAAGCACATGGTTCTCCGGCTCGAGCCGCGCCACCACCAAGTGGTAATCGCGGGACACCACGCCCACCTCGGCAAGACGATTACTTTCCGGATAAATGATGTCGGCGCCATAAGAAATGACGACGCACTTGCGCCCGTACTCGCGCTCGATGTGATCGGCGATCCCCTGCGCATCTGCGATGACGGCGGTGCCGTTCTTCACAGCAACTTTCTCGGCCCACTTGTAGTAGCGAGCGCCAGCACCGCGCCACTTCTCCCGGCGCGACTCCAAACCATCAAGGTGAATCGCGGTGGG
>CAIXFB010000355.1 GCA_903918595.1 uncultured Actinomycetes bacterium | reverse complement strand
TGGTCTACGTCTATGCCATCAGCGTGGACGAGGTGGTGCAGGCATCCCTCGGCTACTTCATGAACCCGCTCATCTCAGTGGCCCTTGGTGTGATCGTTCTCAAAGAGCGCATGCGCGGTTGGCAATGGGTGGCGATCGGTATTGCTGTGATCGCAGTGGTGATTCTGACCATCAACTACGGCGGCATCCCGTGGATCGCACTCATCCTTGGCTTCAGCTTTGGGCTCTACGGTTTGCTCAAGAAGCAGGCCGGGGTTGCATCGCTGCCCAGCCTCATGATCGAGACCGTGGCGCTCTTCCTTCCCGCGCTCATCATCTTGATGGTTGGTGAGTTCTCTGGTGAAGCGGCCTTCGTGGTGGATGGCTGGTGGATCAGCGTGCTACTGATCCTGCTGGGCCCGGTAACAGCGCTGCCACTCCTCGCCTTCGGAGGTGCGGCAAATCGCATCCCGCTCTCCACCTTGGGAGTTATCCAATACACAACACCCATCATGCAGTTCCTGCTCGGCGTCTTCGTCTTTGGCGAGGTCATGACCACCGGCCTTTGGATCGGGTTCATCCTGGTGTGGATCGCACTTGTCATCTTCACCGTTGATGAACTGCGCCATGCGAAGAACAATTCGAAACTTGCAGGGCTAGAAGTTACCGACCCCACATAGAAAAGCCGTGAGGCCCACGCGACGGGGGTCACCTAGGCCTCACGGTTACTTACTTACCAATTAGAACTAGACGATCTTGCGCTCCACGATCTTTTTGTTGGTACACAAAAGAATTTCGGACCTCCGGCAACAATACCGGGGCGTGATCATTGAGGTGCTCAATGTCTAACCACGCATTGGGTGAACGCCCCTCTTCCCAACCCATATGCATGTAATGCAGAACTGGGTCAAAACCCAAACGCATCACATCGGAGTTAGCGCTCAGGTAATGCTCAGGATCAAACAACTCGCTTGCTTGAGTTTCCATAGAACTGTCGAGCGTGAGTGGACCAACAACACCCTCATGTATTTCACCAACCGCAGGTGTCCGCGCCCTGCGTTCAAAAACTCCGCGTCACTTAAATTGGAGCCAACGGTGGAGACCTTCGTCGGCAATCTCTTGATATCTCTCGGAGTAACTATTTGCTAGGGACCACCCCTAACGGGTTGAATTCACACGTCCAACCGCTGCGCAAATGCAGTTTGAATCTGTGCATTAATAATGCTCATCACAGCCAAGAACATCTCGAGCCCGATACCTAGCAGCCAACTCAGCCATTTGTCACTGGCCCCTTGTATAGTTGCCTCTTCGCAACACGGGAGGAACGATCACTACGAAAACCTACGTCGAAGCACCGAAGGGAAGCATCCCTGAAGGTATAAAGGACATTAAGGCCGGACTCAGCCGACGAGCAATCTGGTGGGGCTTGTCCTGGCAGTCAATCAAGAGCCAGTACCGCCGCACCTACCTTGGGCCTTGGTGGATCACAGTGCAACAAGTGATTTTCGTTGCCGGACTCAGCCTGCTGTTCGGCATTCTACTCAAGCAAGATCTCAAAACTTTTGTTCCTTATGTGGCCGTCGGTTTCATCGCCTTCTCATGGATGACCGGAATGATCAGTGGCGGCGCTACAAGCATCAGTAACAACGGGGCCGCCATCAAGACTGCCCCAGGCCCGCTCTCCATTTATTCATTGAGTAACTTTGCTGGGAACACAATTCAGTTTGCTCACGACTCAGTTGTAATAGTCGTTGTTCTTATTGTCTTTCAGGTTTCTATCACTTGGTCGATACTTTTAGTCCCAGTCGCCCTGGCCCTCATAGCGATTAATGGAGTAGCAATCGGATTATGGCTCGGACCACTCGTAGCACGCTATCGGGATGTCGGTCAGATCGTGAACTCGATTGTGCGAGTGCTCTTCTTCTTCACCCCGATCTTCTGGGTGACCACCGATGTTTCGAACGCACAGCTCGCGTGGCTTGCAGGCTGGAACCCCCTCGCCTACTTCCTCGACTTCCTCCGCGCGCCGCTGCTCGGTCAAACGCCAACCACCGCAGTCATCGTTGGTTCCCTTTCGTTCACCGCAGCAAACGTCTTGATTGCCCTCATCCACTTCAGCCGCACTCGCGACCGATTGGCCTACTGGCTATGAATATCGAATCAGAACCAACGAGCAACGATATTGCTATCAGCCTCACCGATGTCTGGGTCCAGTACCGACTTAGACATGCCCATCACTACAACTTGAAACGCACACTAACCAATATCGTGACGCGTAAACATGATGAGGCTGAAACAATCACAGCTCTCGAAGGAATAACCCTTGATTTTCCAAGAGGAACTCGCCTGGGACTCACAGGATCTAATGGATCAGGAAAGTCAACGCTCCTCGCCGTCATGGCAGGCACCCTCACCCCAACTCGAGGAACAATTGAAACTCGCGGTCGAATTCTTGCTCTCCTCGGCGGACCCAATGAAGGCTTGGATCCCGAACAAACCGGTCGAGAGAACGCTGTGAGCCTGGGCATCAGACTCGGCGAGTCACGGGAATCAATGGAAGCAAAACTCAATGACATTCACGACTTCTCCGGACTCGGGCAGCGCTTTGACCACCCCGTCTACACCTACTCAAGTGGAATGCAGGTACGCCTTCGGTTCACCACAATTACGTCTCTAAAGGCAGACGTGCTCCTCATCGATGAAGGTATCGGAGCAGCTGATGTCGAGTTTAACGAGCGAGCTGTTGGACGACTACATGACTTTTATGCCTCTGCTGGCACGCTCGTCATGGCCAGCCACTCCTCAGAGTTAATCCACAGCCACTGTGAAACAACCATTGCCCTCGATTCCGGCCGTATCTACCGAGCTCAGTCAACGCTCCCAAGATGAGCACCAGGAATTCTTCTTACTTAAATATCTGAGTACAGGTTCAGGATTCAAATTGGAATTGTCCTCATCCCTCGCTTCACCTTAGCTCTCAAGGCGATTAAGGACAGCAGTCAAGACTGTTGGCGGCGCGTAACCTCCACTAGGTTTAGCCGGTGCGATTTGGGTGGCTTCCTAGGCAAATACCGTTCTTGAGGTTAACATCGGAATCCTTGCAGCAAGTACTCCCATGATCACGGAGAACAAGGGCCGAGACGTGAGTGCACGGCCGCGAGTGAGGCCTACTAGATCATCATTGCGACAATAATTCCGGAGTTGCCCGACGCGCCGGACCGCCTGACGCGGCCCGCTGACACCAGCTCATCACCTTCAGTCTGTTGCAGCCCTTCGACGCTGATCGGGTCGATTAAGGCAACGACGAGCAGCCGCTGACCGTGCAAAGCCGCCGGAAGACAGGTCCAAATCAGCGAGGGCAAGCGGGGAGAGTCGGCTGGGCATATTTAAAGTCTAGGCAGGCGCTGTGCCCTCGGACTCCATCAGCGCGACAAGAAGTCGAACAAGAATTCCCTCCGAGTTACCTTGGCGATACTCGTTAGTAAAATGCAGACTTTTTCCGTCTATCGGCTCAAGCCCTGAATATCTTTTTAGGGCCTTACTACTGTTTTCCCGGAACTGATTCAGCGAGGGCCCATCTAGCCAATGTTCGAGTGCTCCTCGATCCCCAGCAAAGTGCTCTTCCGCCTTTTCTGCAATACCCGATCCAAGTAGAAGCGGGAGTGGGCGGCTAAGTTGATTTGGCGCGGCTACGTCTTTCAGAATCGCATCCACATGACTTGCGTGGGCGCTCGGTCGCAGATGGCGATGCCTCAGCAGGAACAGGGTTGTGTCTAGATCCATCGCAACATTGAGCGCGTTTCCCTCAATAGATTCGGCGATGTCTTTGGATAGATTCAACACTTGAGTTACGAAGCTTTGTACAACATCCAGGCTGTAAAAAACCTTCACACTTGTGAACCCAAGATTCCTACATCGGTCTGCAATACGCGCATATTCGATATCGCGGCGTGACTTCACTAAGTCAAACCATTCACCTGGCGTTAGATCGTCCCACATGCCCCACTGTCGGTATCCACTTTCTAGCCATTCAATGTGCGGCCGGACATAGAGAACTGCCTCGAAATTGAGTTGTTCACTTGTGAGCAGGGTCGCGAGCTTGTTCCAACTTATCGTGTTCGGGGTCATCAGACTGATCTGCTGGGACCACGCCTCCGACGACATGACGACGGGGCCGCTTTCGCCAAACTGTGCCAGAGAAGCTTCGATGCTGTGAATGGATGACAGTGAAAACTCACCCAAGGACTCCAAATTGAACCCGGACACCGAGTATGGCTCTCTACCCACCGAAGAGCCGGACGCGTCGGGGACGAGTTCGCCTGCTTGATTCCAAGCGACGTATGTGAAAGGGCGCGGCGTAATCTCGGCGCTCCGCCGTGAGATACGGCTGAGGGCCAATTGCAATGAACTGGATCCAACCTTGCCTGCTCCAATGTGAAAGATAATTCTATTCGTCTCTGAAACTTTCGAATTCAACAAATCAAACTCCCTCGCTTGGCATCAAGACGTCATTTCCCGGAGCTAACGAATGGTGCTGATATGGCTGACTCTCAATGTGACCAGCGCGGCCATGACCAATGGGTCCACCATAGGCTTGATCCTCGTGCGTGGGTCAGGCTCCGGGCCAGCATCTGCTCCGATCCCGGGATTACGGGGTGTCAACCGACGCTGCTACCTATCCCCGTGCCAGAACCCACGAACCAAAGTGGGACTGCAGCAAATCTATAGTCGCACTTGAATCAGTCATGATCACGGCGCACTCGGAGGCATCACCAAAAATGTTCGTCTCGCCCCTCGAGAAGTTGTTGGGGTTGAAGGCTGGAATTCTCAAGGTGGCCCATTGCAGATTTTGGGAGCCCGCGAAAGCGATCAGGGCGTCTGCCGCATCGATACCGTGTGATTCGGCAAACACCACCGGTCTATCTCGCTTGATGAGCTCTTGCGCTCCCCGCAGGGCAGGGATTTCTGACCCCTCGATGTCCAACTTGATCAAAGCGACAGGTGCCGGAATCGCGAGGCTATCTAAGGAAATCTGCGGGACAAGGGCACCGAGGGAATCTTCGGTCACTCGGACAGCACCGAAATTCGCCTTCTTCGTGTAATCGACAATGGGTACACGAACGTGCCCGACAGAGTCGCCAACAGCCGATCGAACGAAAACAATATTGTCTTTCCCTTGAATATGCGCAGTCAGATTAGCGCACACTAGAGTGGGGCCTTGGATATCGAATGCCAAGACCAAACTACTTCTCCGAAGACTCGCAAAAGCAATCGCATGCGTGCCCACATTGCAGCCCACGTCGAGAAGAGTTCCAGACTCCGGTAGCAAGCGCTCGATCAGGCTGATTTCATTCTCAGCCCACTCTCCATACATTGCCAATGATCTACCGATCGTGTCGTCATTGGCCAGAAAAAACTGGTGTCCGTAGCGACCGTGAACGGCGCCGATACCCTTAGCCAGCATCCCGTCTGCATCGTCTCCGAGGGGGAATCCGCTCATTTTCAACTTCCATCCAAGTCGCTATAAGAGCAGCACAAAATATGTGGACTCGGCACGAGTCTTACCGCGGAAAGAGCTGCGCGCGACCTCACGGGCCACGGCAACATAGCTGTAGTCTACACCTGCGGAATTCTTGGAACTAAGACCTAAGTCGAAAGGTCTAGCGGGGAGAGAAGACGCAGCAAGAATGAGACCATTTCAACAGCGAGTGCGATAATGGGGTCCGCGCACGCAGATGGCCCACCCGTTCGACTCAGCACGGATCTTGCGTAATCGGGTTGCCCGTACACGGATTGGTCGCATAGCAGTCACCCTTCCCATGGTCAGCATTAGTGTCATTGACCACCACTCCAACTCCGTCAAGAACGCCCTTTAGCCCACAGACGCGAGCCCGATCTCGACTCTGTTTCGGTAGTTCACTCCACCATCACTTCGTCACACTCGGCCTCCGCCAAACGAAGTGAAAGTTCCTGCGCTGATACGGAGTCGGAAGTAGGTGCTTGCTGGATAGTTGAAGGCTTTGAGGGATGGTGCACCTGACCATCTGAGTTTTCGGAATTTAGCAGCAGGGCACGCATAACGCTTGCGATTGCGGACTCAGAGACACTGCGTCTGTCGGCTTCAAAGGAGTCGTGGGGTGCTTGTGATCCAGTCACAATCTCGTAGGCAGGGAAATAGTGAGAGTTCCCCACTTGTCGACAGACTTCATCCGCAGCGACTCGTAAGACTGATTTACTGTAGGTTGTGGCGGCCAGCACGTGTTTCGAGCCTGCTGTTGCAACGAGGGGCACAGGAGACACTGTCAACACAAGGCGCAGATCCGGATTTAGCAGCTTTACGAGAGAGATAAACTCGATGACATCAGCGGCAACTTCTTCGACTGACTGATTGCGGAACCGGTATCTCCTTGGGTCGAATGTCCTAGAAATTGTCCCAGGGCATGACGGGTAAGCTGTACCATCTTGTGAATCCTCCCAGAATTCGGTCAAACCCAAGGTGAAGATCATTACGGTCGCAGTTTCGAATGCTTGCCTCACGCAAGAGAGATGCTGATCTGTCAACCGGATAAATTCCTCAACCGACTCGGCGGGAAACCGCAGACCCGGGCGAAAAGGGTCCACCACATGAGTACCCTGAAACCAGTAAGGGTCACGAGGCGCAAATTGGCCGATGGCGCGCTTGTAAAGTTGGAGAAGTTGCCTTGCTGTATAGATGTTGCCGTACGCTGCACTGAAATTCGCGTAGCCCAAGTTTTCCCCTCCGCTAGCAAAAGCGGCCACTGGCGACTCAGTTCGCAGGTATGTGAATCCTGCCCGCTCGATCCAGGGCACTAGATTGGAAGCGAAACAGCTACCAGCTGAAACGATGCGGTCCACTAAACGAAGCAGCGGTTCATCACCATCCACCAAATGAATCGGATCGAAGTCGCGCGCAACGGCACTTGACCAAAAGGACCTCGGTGGCTGGTACTGGTACGGGTTTTTCACAGTGCACCTTCCGTTTTCTTTAATAACAAATGGAGAGACTGAAGAACATGCACGCCATAAGCTGTGTTTGCATGCGTGCAGTCGGCAGCGGCGTACTCCGGCTTGAGTAGGCCTTCGGAAGAAATAGTGATGCTCGGTGCCGCTACAAATTCGACCCCCGCGTTGTCGGCGATATTCTTAGCAATATCTTGAAGAATCCTCCAAAGGGTCACCCTGAGGGCTTCAGGAGCAACAGGGATCGTCGCAGCGTCCCACTGCAACTGAAGGCCCAATTCAGCAGCTCGACTCTCGAAAAATGATTCCCTGTCAAGGCCAGCCCTGACTTGTATCTCTGACTTCGGCGGAGGGGTACCTACTAGCACCACTCGCGCGGACGTCCTTAGGCACTGAATGAGTTCGGCAAGACCGTCGAATGTCGGTACAAATAGATTCTTGACTGCTGTCCCTGCAACCCACGGGCCCGGGAGAGCATCGAGGATGGTTGATTCTTGCAATGAATCCCACACCCTGAAGTCTTCGGCTTGGATTAGAAACTTCGCATTATGTTCGTTGCCTTGCCAAACGATCGCAACAGTCCTGCCCGGAGCAGAATCCGTGACCATTTCCCAATAGGCCGAATTAAGTTCAGGAAATCCCACATTCGGCGGACGCGTGACCGCGATTCTTGCGTCAGGAGCCAGATTCTGCTCCATCGCCTCGATTACATTTCCCACATGCGAATGCCCGACAACGAGGAGGTCGGGGTCACAGTCGCCAAACCAACCTAGAGGGTCAGGCCCTTGGACAAGCGGGGACCGGCTCATCCGCGTGCTTCCTTGGTTTCAACTTTACTGAAACGGCTCGTCTGTGACTTTCCAAGTTCAGATTCCAATCCGTCGAATGTTCTTGATCCGCCCTGTGGGGGCCCAGTGGCTACACCTTGAGCAAGGTCGCTGACGAATTTAACGACAGAATTCGCAAAAATGGAGGATGAGAATGCCCGTTCATAGTCAGCTCTAGCAAATGATTCATGGCTCGTACCACTCTCCAAGGCAGCCATAGCTCGCTCCAAGGCACTGACAAGATCATTAGGCGCGGCGCTCGGAGCCACGAATGCCGATCGACCATCAATCACGTAGTCGCAGATCCCTACTTGTGGGCTGATGACGAGAGCTTTTCCAGCCGCCAGGGCGTCCACCGCTACCAATGAGAGTGGTTCGTCACGCGATGCCACAAGAATGATGTCCGCACTGCGGATTGCCTCAACGTATTCATCATGCTCTAGTTCCTGCCCTAGGGTAATAACTCCCGAAGATCCTGTGACCGCATTACACAGCACTCGAAAGAAGTCCTGATCAAGGACGCGCCCATTGCAACGCAACTCAACTTGGTGACCCTTTGTAACGAGTTTTCGTACCGCAGACGCAGCAAGATCCTGCCCCTTCCGTGGTTCGTATGAGCCCAGAAGTTGAATGACGAACTTGTTACTCTCCCGGGGACCTCGAAATCCCAGCGCCGACCCGTTACCAAAGTTCCCATCGAATTCGGGCGCCGCGCAGCCTGGAACCACAACAGTCTTGGATGCGAACTGCTTAATTCTAGCCGAAGTTTGTCTAGAGACGGCCCAAATGGCGTCGCTCGCATCAAGAGCGTGCACGACATTAGGGTCAGTCTCGAGGAGCTGCGACAAGTACTCGCCCTCTTGCAGGTAAACGATATGTTTGCGCTCCGACTGAAGATTATGTGTTGCCGAAAGGCTCACTAACGTGTTGAATACGACAACATCGAACGCGTCCATTAGGTGGGAAACTGACCAATCTAACGCGAGCGCTCGCTCATCGATAGCGACTGACACGTCTAATTCCTGTAGCTGCCGTCGAAGTGGCCCATCATGGGGTGAGACAACAAGGACACGATGACCAACTGCTCGGAGGGCCTTCGCCAGCTCTAGGGCTACTCGAGGTGCTCCGCTGAGTGTCAAGTCGTGCGATACGATCAACACAGAGGGAGCGGCAAAACTCCATTTGCCTTGAGCCATGTGCAGTCTGAATTCATCCGGAAAGTCGCGGTGGGCGAGATCGCCAATTGCCTCCGTAAAGTAAGGGTCGCGAGATATTAAGTCCGGGAATTTACCGAGCAAGAACGCGCTCGCTCTGCCCCTGTCATGCCGCTTCGTGTCGTCGGGCTGCTTTGACAATGAGTGGTGGCCAATATGGGTGACCGACGCATGAGGAGTGTAGACACATGAGAGTCCAAGACGCCGAATCCTAAATGAGAAGTCAGCGTCTGAATGAAGGACTGGAGTCTCACGATCATTCCAGCCACCTACGGCGTCGAACACCCTTCGCTGAATTGCCAAGCAAGCCCCCGAAACCATAGATACCTCGCGCAAGGAGTCTGCGAGGTTCAGAATGCTTGGCTCTGACGGCAAGTACTTATGAAAGGCTGTTCCAACTAGGCCACGAACCCCGGTCACCATACCCGCATACTGGATGGATCCGTCTTCATACTCGAGGCGCGGAGAGACTGCCCCAACTCCTGGTAATTCAAGGACAAATAGAAGTTCGTTCAGCCAATCCACTGATTGAGGTCTGGTGTCATCATTGAGGAATACTAGAACGTCGCCTCTTGCTGCGTGAGCACCCAAATTACACTTCCGCGAAAAATTGAACTCTCCCGCATCCGAAATGATCTTCACCTTGATGGACCATTCATTCTTGCGAAATTGATTCAAAGAGTGTTGACCAACAACGAAAAGAATTTCGATGCTTGGCCAGTTTGTGATGTTCAAAATTGACGCTAAGCACTCCCGAGCCTGCACAATGTCATCAGTGGGAATGATGAGACTCACCAATGTCTCGCGATTTCTAGGTTCTCCATTTATCCGGTTTGTTCTAGGCATCCTTACAACGTTGGCGTTGATCCCTCGCCTATTGAGGGCGTCCTGAGTCGCCTTGAGGTTGGTTTCCCGTGCAAAATCCTTGCCACCACCGGCTGCGGAACTCTCAATGGCACGCCAAAAATAGCAGACCTCTGGGACATGAACGACCCCTCGAGCCACCTCACTCACACGCAGGGCGAGGTCGAAGTCCTGTGAGAAATCAAAATTAGACCGGAACCCTCCCACATCGCGCACTAAATCAGTCCTGTAGGCACCGAGATGACCAAGATACATGCCACCCAGGAGAAGGAGCGGGCTCCAGTCCGGCTTCGCGAGTACATTCGTCAACTCGCCCATCTCGGAAATTATTGCTTCATCGGTATATGCCATGTCGCATGCGATGCCATCCTCAATTGCACAGAATATCAACCGCAGAGCATCAGGACTAATGACATCGTCTTGGTCGACAAGTACCAAGAATTCACCGCGGGCGATGGCCAAACCGTCGTTTGATGCTGCAGAAATACCCCCATTTTCGTCCCTTAAGATGGTGCGGATTCGTGGGTCAACGCCCGCAAAGTGGTCGAGCGTTTGGCATAGGTGCTCGCTCCGATTGCCATCGTCGATCATGATCAGTTCCCAATTCAGGAAATCTTGTGCTCGGATACTGTTCACGGAGGCCTCAAGTAGGCCAAGATCTGCTCTGAATATTGGCATCACGATTGAGAAGAAGGTCTCACGTCCTTCCTCGTGGACGACTCGCGGAATGGGATTGAGTGCACATCTGAGCGAGTTTTCTATGTGAGCCAGGCGACGGGCTATTTTGAGCGGCAAGAGCTTATTTACTGAGGTACCACTCATGGGTTCGACCCGCAGCACATCCTCCGACATTGAGTGCCTTTCCAGAAAGGCACTCAATTCAATTGCGGTGACGCCGAGTGATGAAGCCGCGCAAGTAATCGAAACCATATCTCTGTCTTCGGAGTTTGGGATTAGGCCGGATTTGAAACCTTGCTGGAAGAAGTGTGCAACGGGCTCACCCAAGACTCCGTGACTCTTCCGGTACCAGTCGGAATCGAACACGGCGCTTGGCTTCCGGCCCTCACGCCAACCGGTGTGGAGGTAGTGCGCCAGCGGATCCACGTTTGCCTCTGCAACATCAGGATACGCTTCTAGGTACCAAACAGGATCGAGCAAACCGCTTCGCACTGCGAACCGCTTGAAAAGAGCGCTTGGCTCTTCATAATCATTATTCATGGCGAGCTCCCGTGGCCCAGCTTCAAGGTAGATTGGTCTTCTTCCTCCGGGAGTATGTTCCACTTGAGAAGCCGCGCCAGAAGTCGATGGCCCCGGTGGGGCTGCATTATTCTTATCCGCAATGCTAGATTCGTGTCGCTTCTGTTCCCATGAAAGCGCAAGCTCGAAACGTTGGCTTCGATCATGGAGCAGCAAGGTGAGAATACGTAGCTGCTCAGGAGTGAGTCCGCTTAGATCAGGCAGTTTCTCAAAAGACATCAAGTCAATCAGAGACAGATCGGACATGGATTCGCGATCTGCGAACGAGAGCCCGCCCATTTCATGGCGTGCCCACAACTCATCCGATGCCTTAGAAGGGCGAAGAAAGGCACCGCTGTCCTCCAGTTCTGCACTTGGGTTTTCACCTTTCATAGCGTTACCGTTAGCGTCTCGATGAAACCTCGGGCTTTCGTGGATGAACCTTCCCAAGCCGCGCCTCTTGTATATTCATTCCAAGCATCGATGAAAAGGGTGTTGCCTTCATTTTGGGTCATTGAGGTGCAGAGGCGTCTTGCCCAGGTGATTCCGTTGGCACCATGGAAGACATAGGCGTCCTGGCCTCGTCGTGCTGTGTTGTCCCAGCCGGGCATGCGTGCAGCACCAGAGCGAATGGGTTTGGTGAACTTCCAAGAGGTGCTGGTGACTATTTGGGGCATTTGGTAGCGGTATTCAACAACGGTGAGTTCTAGATCCTCAATCCGCTGGGGCAAGCGCTCGATTTCGTCTTCGAGGACCTGAGTGTCATTGATTGTGAGATTCAGTGACGTTTCAAGCGTGGTGGTGCTATTGGTGGGGGAAACGCTGCCTGGGCGCCGATCCTCTTCAGTTCTCATCTATCCATCTCTGACTCCCCCAGGCCGATCATATATTGCGAGAACGCAACGTAACATTTCCGCATGACATTCGCCCAGTCACCTGACCAGACAAGTGAAGGGCCCACACCCGCGGACCTCATTGGGGCAGTTCGGGGGTCAGTGTCGAGCTTCAACCGCGGCAAAGACGCGGTGATGGATCTAGCACTGACGTGCCTGTTGGCCGAGGGCCAGACTCAAGTTCACCAGGCATGACAATCTCAGTTCAGGAGCCAGGCAAATGAGAAGGCTGGAAGATTTCAAGTAATTTGCGCGATCCTCACGAACGAAAGGAAAACGAACTCCGGTGCGAGACTCCATCGATCGAGCATTCAACGGTTTAGTCACGGGCTGGTCTATTGCCCAACTTGTCAGGACTCAAAGATGGTGATTTCAACATCTTTTGATGGTCGAGAGTGGGACATAGAATCAACAAATCGACCCAGATGGTACGAAAAGATCAGCATTGTGAGCATTGATAACGTTGGTCGGGAATCGAGCGTAAACCTGCGGTCGCCCACCGACCAACTGTAACTCGCCTTGGAACTCGGTACAGCACCAGTGCTCCCAACATCCGATAAACGTGTCAACGCATAAAACTCGCGGACTCAGGCCAAGAATCTTTGCTTTAGTAGCGATGTAGTTCGCCGAATGCCCCATCCAGGAGCCCACTTCAATCACGACATCTGGCCGAACCGCCTCCAGCAGAACATCGAAAATTTGCGTGTCTCCAAGATGGGAGATTCCAACATCGACCCTCGTCATTCCTCGGGCCTCACTTTCGAACTCAGAAAAGAAAGGTTCCTCGAACTCCTTCAGACCCATTGGTTTTCCTTCCCATTCCGATGGTACGAGAGACTGCGAACCAACTGTTGTTCTTCCAACGGACTAGTGAGGCTTGCCATAAGGCTCTCCAGCGACTGCAAATCAACCACATATGACAATGATTTCTGAGGTACTGATGTATCCATGACCTCACCGATGACTGTCACGTGTCGGTCGCAAACACCCTCACTAATCGCACGGAAGCAATTGTTGACGTATGTCTCCGGCATGATTTCGACAACTATTCGAGGAGTTCTGTGAAACACCAAGTTAGCGAGCCCTGCTCCATGCGGCGAGACGATCAACTGCGCGTCCGCGAAGATTCGGGCCATCTCAGTGGCACTCAAGCCAGTGAGAGTTATCACTTCGAGTCCAAAGTCATGCATGAGACTTTCAACTTCTGGCTCGTTTAGGAGCACTCGCGCCTTCGAATCCTTACGCGAAATGTAGATTCGGCGAGAAGGCTGCCCCTTGAGATACGGTGCAAGAGATTCAGTGAGCCCACCATAGAAGTCGGCCAGAAAAGCGGGAAAAGTGTAGTCAAAGTTGTCGGAGCTCAGCGTCTTGGGGTAAAGAAAATTCTGCACGTTGAGCCACGTGGCATCTTTCGAATCATCAATCCAGCGAACAGCATGATCGATTCCCAGATAGCAGATGATGGCGTTTAGGTAGAGACTCTCACGATGACTGGCCGGTAGGAGTGCACAATAACCGAGTTGCCACAGTGAGAGGTCGTTAAAGGTTATGAGGGCTCGAGACCATTCGAGAAGAATATGATAGGTATTCCGATAGTTATGGTTATAGGCAAGAAACGCGTTGGCGAGACTTCCAACTCGAAGTTCATCGTTCGATAAGTGGTGCCATGGAAGGTGCTTGTTTTCACCGCTGGTCGACCAGCCAAATTGACGGTCACCAGACGTCATGATTTGACACGTCCGAGGATCCAATCGGGCTTCAGGGACCCAAAAGGTCTGGTGTGTGGTTCCACGATTGACAACCACTTCAGTTTTCAGCTTCCCAGATCCGGAGACCCACTTCAATTCTTGAGTCGACCAAAGCCCATTCTGGCCAAGTGGATACCTCCCAATATTGATTCAAAACATTAACAAGATCCACTTCGGTCTCAACCATCCTTCGCTCAAGTTGTTCCGCCAAATGGGGCGTTAACTGGGCCGGCTCGCTATCCCATAGGCCCATTTCTCTCAAAAAGGAGATTGAGGAAGGCAGAGTCTCGTTTATTCGTCTCAAGATTTCCGAAATGAACAACGAGCCTGATGTGTTAGATGCGAACACCGATTCCGATCCCGCATTTAAAAGCGGATAATCCGAGGAGGCGAGATTTGAAGCAATGGCGGGATCGAGGAGTGCGGCGAAACCTTCTGCCAGAGGACCCCCGGGCACTTGAGAGTACCCAGAAACCCTGCAACTATTTAAGGCGGACGCTGAGAGATAACTACACCACTGAGACGCCACGTTCTCAGGGCTTTCCCTTGAACCTTCATCGCGAACGGTACCAAGAAAGAGACGTGCCGACTCTGCGAGTGATGGGGTTTCCCCACGCCTCACTCCTTGTTGCCAGTTACTCACAGCCCAGTCAAACGTGTCTCGATAACCCATTAGTAGTGAAGTCTGCGACGCTCTCGAAGCTAACCATTGACCGACATCTGCAACGAAACCTTCCGGAGCGCGAGATAAGCCCTCCGACGTAACCAAAATGGTTCGCATCCCATGTTCGGTCAAGCGATCGCACATTTGGGCCACCTCTGTATACGCCCATTCATTCCCTTCTGCAATCGACTCCTCAAGATCTGAGGCCATCGACCCAACCGACCCATCGACAACCCCGATGCCAATCTCCTTCAGGCTATCCTTGCAACCTCGGAGGTGACGCTGAAACGTAGTCGATGCTGCCTTTGGCATACCAATGTGGAAGACAAATTCCGGCTTCATTGACATCACGCTCGGCCTAAAATTCGGCGAATCCTGTTTAGCAGACGCCATCCTCGCGCAGAGCAAATCTCTTCCAACAAAGCTTCCTGATCCATAATCAACTTGGTTTGAAAGTCAATTAAGCTGTTCAACTTATCCTTCTCAATCAAATCAATTTCGCTTCTCTGTTGGGCGTGGGTCAACTCTTCATTTAGCTGATTGATCTCTAGGACGAGAAGTCCCTTGACCCGGCTACCCTCTCGCGCCTCTGCTTCCAATGCACGCTCTAGTTGCAGACGATCTGAACTCGATCGACGAAGCGATTCACTTGAATCACGTCTAAGCCTGAGAAGTTCCTCCTTGCACTTGCGGAGATCACTTTCAGCCCTGATTCCCCTCTGAAGAGCAGACCCAAGCAGAATTGATCGCTCAACGAGATGTTCTCCACATGTGAGCGCCTCGACACCCTCGTCTCTGAAAACTTTTCCTTCAGGTGGGACGAGTGAACGCCAACCGCCACTGATCGCTAACCAAGCAACGGTCAACTCATTCACTTGGTGCTTCATTTGTCAGCTCCTACCCCGCGCAGATCACTAGAAGAATTATGATTTGCATGCTCAAGAACTGCTGTTCGCAATCTTTGATTTAATTCGAGCCAACTAATCCACTCTTTGAATCGCATTGCCTTAATTGGCCTAGCAGCCATTGCCAATTCTAGGTCAGTCAGGAATTCCGAGTCTATCTCGAGCAGTTCTTCCACTGCGCTCAATAAGGCGTTCGGGTCACTTGGCTCGGCTAACACTCGTACCTTCGGATCCATTGAAAATTCATCAAGAACTCCACCTGACCGGAGTACCACAACCGAGCAGCCAGACAATCGTGCCTCCCGTGGTTGAAGTCCATAACCCTCCGTCAGTGACATGTCGACATAGACGCGCGCCCTACTCATAGTGTGGCTCAACGCTGACCTGTCTGGCCAAGGCCACCGCAATACTGCGGACGGCAACTCAATCGAGGAACCACCCATCACAGCCACCCGATAGCCAAGTCCGGATAGTAAGGCGGCAAAGCCTGCACTCAACTCCGAACCCTTTAAAGGAGTATCCCGCACGCTAAACAGAACATCGATATCCCGGATGGGTGAGTGCCGGAGAAAAGCCAATGGATTCGGCCTTACATCGATTCTGAGGATTCGGTTTGCGCCTACTCGTCGCGCGAAGGATTCAAGATAATCACTCGTCACAATAACTGCATCCGAGGACCGAAGCATCTGAAGCATGTTCGTCGCATGCATTGGATGGAGAAGGTAGTCCATACCCTGGAATAAGGTGACGAGGGCTGTGCTGGGTCGACGCTGAGCTATGGACAAGGCTGTCTGCCACGTCCAGGGAGCTGTGGCTACTACAACGTCAGCGGAACCGATGCTCCGATAGTTCATGGCTCGGATGCTCTGTTCACCCCATGGCGGTTCATCGCCAGAGCGGAGTGCAAGACTTGCAATCACGGAGTCAGGGTTCCAAGATGAGGTATACAACGCCAAATCCCGAATCACGGAAAGGCCACCATTTCGATCGAATTCGTGCCCAGGCGAGATAAATGCAACCCCATGATGGAATGGGCGTTCCACCTTGACTTGGGTGCCGCCACTGATTTCAGCAAACTGGGTCAGTTTCTCTTCGAACAAAGGAAACTGCGAGTCCCAGGTCGACACCCAATTATCGTTGAAATGCACACGAGCTCGATCTTTTAGCTTCTCGTGCTCATGCACAAGATTATAAGAGGCGGATCCCTTGTGAAAAATGTAACAGTTGGCGTCAACGACAGCTCTGTGACCATTCGACACAACTCTAAAGTGTAAATCCGTGTCTTCGCCGTAAGCGTCGGGCAAGTTGTCCGAGAACAAGGGCCGTTCGACCAACTCACGGCGGATCAGTAGGCAATAGCCAACTGTGGTGCAAGCATCAAGAACTGTCCGTGGTCGGCATCGAAGCTTACGAGCGTATGAAAGCCAACTTTGTCCAGGCTCAAGCTCGACCGACAATGGAGCACCTGAAGTGGCCAGGGGACTTACAAGTGCTATTGAGTGGTCCGTCAGTGCCGTTGAAACGAGACTTTGGATTCCCCATGGAGGCAATTCCACATCTGAGTTTAGGAGTAGGACCCATGTACTACGCATCTGCGCAAAGCCCAAGTTCACGACCCTCCTAAATCCTAGGTTTTTGGGACTTCGAAGGATCTTGCAACTGAACCTTGATGCAAGCAGTTTGAGCGCATGAGATTCGAGGATCGACATGCCGTCGTCGAGAAGGGTAACTGAGATCCCGATTCCTCGAGTCTCTTGCGCGACTAGGCTTTCCAAGCAGTTCTCGACTAGGTCAAGGTTGCCATAGACAGGTATCAACACCTCCAAGTCAGTGTCTAGCGGCACCTTCGGGCTGCTAATCACGTTACATCGCCGGTGTGTTGATGTTGAGTTACCGTTTTGAGTGATCTTGAAATTGAACGGTGGACGTCACCTAGAGTCAGGACCTTGGATCGCCCCAATCGAACCGAGGCTTCAAGTGCGGCACCCTCAGCCCACTCGTTCCATGCATTGATGAAGAGAGTGTTGCCTTCGCTTTGCGTGATTGCAGTTCGGAGATGTCTTGACCAGGTGACTGCGTTGGCTCCGTGGAAGGCATAGGCGTCTTGACCTCGTCGGGCAGTGTTGTCCCAGCCCGGCATGACTGTGGGAATAGTGGGGATTGCTTGATTGGTTGGGATTGTGGTTGCTGGGAAGGCTGCGTCGTAGGAGAGAACGTCACCGGTGAGGCCATTGCTTTGTGGTGGGATGTGATCAAGGAGCGATTCCAGTTGGACCTGTGATCCTGGGGGGAAGGCGACAAGGCCGTCGAGTTGATTCACAACTGTTTGATCGATTCCTTCGAAGTCACGGGAAGCCATGACTGCAAGAAGATGCAGGGCTGGGTGTCCGTCTTGTTGCGCTCGGCGGCGCCACGTTTGAATTGATTCTGCTTGGTTTGGGATCTGACCCATGCGATAAATGGTGAGCATGGGGGCGCCATTGACACGTATATAACGTGGGTCTTTAAGAATAGGAGAAATATCGTCCCAGAAGCGATTCGCCCAGTCATCACCGTAGGTCTGCTGGATCAGGACATTCTTCTCGAGACCGTCCCAGGTGCGGGTCCAGGATTCATTCGCCCAGCTCAATGCAAGTGGTAAATCAATGGTGGGATCCCTCAACCAGTTGTTAAGCGGTGTGTCCATAACTTTCTTACCGTCAAACCAGTAGTAGTGAAAAATGAAGCCGTTAATGCCGTGGTCTTTGGCTATTTTGGCTTTCTGGCGAAGGACTTCGGGTTTCTTAAGGTCATAAAAACCAACTTCTTCACTGGGAAGGATTGGTTGGCGGTGGCCATCAAAAAGTGGTTTAGCTTTCTTCACGTTGTCCCAGTCGGTGAAGCCTTCACCCCAGAACTCGTCATTCTCCGGGATCTGGTGGTACTGGGGGAGATAAAAGGCGTAAATGTTGGGTCGCTTGATTGGGTTTCTGCGGTATTCCTTCAGCCGTTTGCTTACATCCATGTTCTCAACAATGTTCATGCCGGCAACTTCGCAATAGACCCCAATCAAGCGTTCAAGTGCATGAGCGGTGGTGGCGTCGTACTGACCAGCTTCATGATCGAAGTGATCGTCACTAATTGCAAGGTCGGAAAGTCTTTCAAGGATCCACGGGCGGCACCAAAACATGGAACCAGCGGGGAATCGAAGTTCGTCGGGGTCAAAAGCCATGGGCAGGCGGTAGGCGAGAGCTTCTACAATTGGTTGGTCACCTCCCCAGTGCTCGGTGCCAGCGATATGACCGGTGGGAACAACAAGACCAACACTGCGGTCCTCATGTAAAAGATCAATGATTTTGCTGATTTGGCTGGGGCTTTCAAGAACTCCGTCAAGGAGTGAAAGGCGCCAAGCGTCACCATCGATTCGGTGCTCACTTTTTTTGGTGTGAACCTTCGCGATCGCGTCATACCCTGAGAGCAGGCCTTTGTTTGCAAGGCGAATCAGGGGAGCCCAGTCGCGTCCCTTATTGGGAACGACTTCAATGCGAGCAGTGGGGTGGCGGTGCATGATTTTGGGAATCGCACGGGCTGCTGAGCCTTCGGTGACGGTGATGATCAAATCGAAAGTTTGGGGCATGCGGGCTAGGCGGTCACCAATGTCAGCCCACAGTTCTGGGTAGTGGACGTGAGCCACGACCAGGATCCTTGGATCACCTTCAGGTCGGGTGAGGGGGCCGTCTGCTTCTGGTGGTCGGCGCAAGGTGTTGACATCGATTTTTTCACGCAAGGGGCTGGTTTCGGGAAGAGTGGTTAGGTCAGGCATAAACAGGCCGGCCGTGAGGACTTTGTGAACATCACCGCGATTCCCCCGGTTTTTGAGTTGCCTAGCAACTCTTTTGGCTTTGAACTTGTTTTCCCGTATGCGTGCAGCGCCAGAGCGTATAGGTCTCGTCAACTTCCAAGAGGCACTGGTGACAACAAGGGTCATTTGGTTGCGGTATTCAACAACCGTGAGTTCCAGATCTTCAACACGTTGGCGTAAGCGCTCGATCTCGTCTTCCTGGACTGTGGTGCCGTTGACTATGAGATCCAGTGACATTTCAACATTGGTGTTGTCAATGATTGAAGCAACGCTGTTGTGAGGTTGGTCCTTCTTGGTTCCCATGTGCCTGTCTCTACCCACCTCAACCCCAGGCCTTTCATGCATTGCGGGAACGCAACGTAACATGTTCACATGACATCTGAACAGACGGGTGCCGGTTCCACACCCGCAGACCTCATCGGGGCCGTTCGGGGGTCAGTTTCGAGCTTCATCCGTGGCAAAGACACTGTGATTGATCTGGCACTGACGTGTCTGTTGGCCGAGGGGCATTTGTTGTTGGATGACGTGCCTGGCGTGGGTAAGACCTCTCTTGCCCGAGCAATGGCGAATTCCCTTGGAATTACCTGGAATCGCCTGCAATTCACCCCTGATGTTTTGCCCTCGGATGTGACTGGAGTTTCGGTCTTTAACCAAGGGACCGGGGGGTTTGAATTCCACGCCGGACCGATATTTGCATCGGTTGTATTGGCGGATGAAATCAACCGCGCCACCCCGCGAACCCAATCCGCCTTACTCGAAGCAATGGAAGAAAAAACGGTGTCAGTTGATGGAGTGACTCACATACTCCCCTCACCATTTATTGTTATTGCTACCCAGAATCCGGTGGATATGGCAGGGACTTACCCACTGCCGGAAGCGCAACTTGACCGATTCTTGATCCGAACCAGTATTGGGTACCCCGATTTTGAATCTGAAATCTCGGTCGTCGCCGATCACCACGCGGGGAAAAAGGTTTCCGAACTTTCCGCGGTGGTGACATCTACTGACGTTAAATCCTTGATCGCGGCGGCGAATGCAGTCAGTGTTGATCCCACCGTTGTTGACTACATTGTTCGAATTGTTGCTGCAACACGGACAGCTGAGGGTGTGTCAATCGGGTCATCACCTCGCGGATCCATTGGGTTGTTGCGCGCAGTGCGAGCACGCAGTTTGATCCTTGGCCGCAACTACGCCTTGCCAGGAGACGTTCAAGCACTTGCCGAGCCTGTTCTTGCGCATCGCATTGTGATGGATGTTGACGGTGAAGCGCGGGGACTGGATGGCGCCACTGTTGTGAGCCAGATCTTGGCGACCGTGCCGGCCCCTCAGCCCGCCTAGGTTTTCAGGTGAGATCACGCGTTGCCCTCGCCCTGCTTATGGGTGGTGTGCTGATTGCGGTGAGTGCGTGGCTGGGTT
Source organism: uncultured Actinomycetes bacterium (assembly GCA_903918595.1). Lineage (GTDB taxonomy): Bacteria > Actinomycetota > Actinomycetes > S36-B12 > S36-B12 > CAIXFB01. The sequence continues at coordinate 491 of CAIXFB010000355.1, read as the reverse complement.
GGGTGGTCGTGATCGCCGTTGTCATCGGGATTACCTCGGTGTTTGGCATGCGTTTCCTTTTACGGGCTCCGCGCACGGGAACGTGGAGAGATATTTCCTCACCGGTACGAGTGAGCCGAGGGGACCTCGCGGAACTGTCCATCGCAGTGTCGCTCTCCCCCGGATCAACTCGGTGGGTATCTGCCGTTGATGATGGTGCGAATCACCGTGTCTTTATCGACAGTAGTGATTTGGGTGGTGATTTAGGTGGTGTGCTGACGTGGGAGATCGATACGCGCCGGCGCGGACGGTTTGCCGTGGGACCGACTCGCCTGGAGGTTGCTGATCCTTTTGGGGTGTACCGGAGAACTTTGGCGAAGCGCTCCCAGACTTCGGTGTTGGTAGTGCCGCGTGTGCATGCGGTACCGCAGGCCGCCGTTGTGGTGAACACACACGCGGAGAGCGGAACTGAACGCGCAGGCAGTGACACCTTTGAATCAGTGCGTGAGTAC
>CAIXFB010000354.1 GCA_903918595.1 uncultured Actinomycetes bacterium | reverse complement strand
CATGCGATCAATTTGGTGAGAAAGCCTGCTTCTTGATGCCAGAGTCTGTTCGGCGAGATCGCTCATTCGAACTTGATGATCGGGCGACTCAGACAACTGCACCAAAATGACGTAATCAGCGATGCTAAGGCCATGCTTTTCGGAAAGTTCTTTACTGAGCTGCTCAGTGAGCATTCGGGAAGCGCTCAACCAGGCACGCCAAGAGCTCTGCTCCTCCTGGGTGAGCCACTTCGTCATTTTTATAGTTTAACCTTCAAGTTCCCAGATGCGGACTCCGCCGATGATCCCGGCGCTATTGGACACAATTTGGCCCTTCGCGCCGATGTCTTCAGGTTCAAGATGTTTAGCATTGCCACCGCCGACGTATACATGATCGAAATAGAACATGTCGTCGAAATCAACGATGGCAGCGGCCACTCGTTTGCGCCATGCAGGTTTGCCGATCGATTTGCGCTCGGAGTTGCCAAGGGCGATATCGAAGCTCTGGCCGTCACGGAACGGGCCGTGCGAAAGCTCGAGGTGGGGGAGCAGGGTCCCATCGTGAAAAAGGGCGGTGCCGACTCCGGTCCCCAAGGTTAAGACGAATTCCATCCCGGTTCCTTGGACAACAGCGCAGCCCTGCATATCTGCGTCGTTGACTACCTTCGTGGGCTTGTTGAGCACTTGGGCTAGGACGGTTCCCAGATCAAAACCCTGCCAGAGCGCGGCAAGCTCAGGGTCGCGCTGACCGTCGTAGGTGGGCCTGGTGAGGGATGGAACATCGATCACCCTTCCGGCCCGCACCATGCCAGGAAAGCCGACTGAGACGCGGTGGGTAGCGGGAAGGTCTTTGGTGAGTTCCACAATGGTGCTGACGAGGCGCTCTGGTGGGCACGGGTAAGGAGTGTCGACTCGCACCCGTTCCACCATCATGTCGCCCGATGGGTTCAGCACGGAAGCTTTAACTCCGCTGCCGCCAACGTCGATTGAGAGAGTCAAGACATCTGTGGGCCATGCTGTTGAGGTGTTCTCGGAGTTGACCTCGTTCATTACTTCCACTCCTGCTCACCGGTGGGCAATGTCAAGATCTCGGCTCCGTCAGCAGTCACCACGAGGGTTTGTTCGAACTGGGCTGTCCACTTTCGGTCTTTGGTGACGACCGTCCAGCCATCTGACCACATGTCGTAGTCATACGTTCCCAGAGTCAGCATCGGCTCAATGGTGAAGGTCATTCCTTCACGAAGCTCAGTTATTGAGCCTGGGTCGTCGTAGTGGGGAACAACGAGGCCGCTGTGAAATGCCGTGCTGATCCCGTGTCCGGTGAAATCGCGCACAACGCCGTAATTGAATCTTTTTGCATAACTCTCGATAACGCGGCCAATCACGTTAAGCGGGCGCCCAGGAGCAACCGCTGCGATTGCGCGTTTCGTGGCCTCCTTGGTGCGCTCGACGAGGAGACGTGGTTCCTCAGCGACCTCACCTACGAGGAAAGTGGCGTTGGTATCGCCGTGCACCCCTCCGATGAAAGCGGTGATGTCGATATTGCAGATATCGCCATCAAGCAGCTCGGTGGAATCAGGAATTCCGTGACAAATGACT
>CAIXFB010000353.1 GCA_903918595.1 uncultured Actinomycetes bacterium | reverse complement strand
TCACGTTCCCGCTCGTCGCCTTCGGTGCCTACTTCTTGTTCCGGATGGTGGGCCTGACCGGAGCACTCGCGATCACCGGCGCTGTTGTCTTCTCGCTCCTTCCGTATCACTTTGGCAGGGCCCTCGGCCATACCTACTTATCGACGCTGTATTCGGCGGTCACAGGCATAGCGCTGGTGCTGCTCGTAGGCAGTGGACGCTTCGCCCAACTCGCCAATCAAGTGCGAGGTAAGGCCAAGCGCCCAGTGAGCACCAAGCGCCGCTGGGGCATCGGCATCGGATTGGCAACGCTGATCGTCATCACCGCATGGACAGGCGTCTATTACGTCGCCTTCACGTTGATCCTTGGGGCTGCTGCTCTCGTGTGGCGGTTCGCGCACCGCGCACGGATCAAAGAATTATTCGTCGACGCAGTCCCGTTCGTGAGCGTTGCTGCGCTTGCGATCATTGGCTTCCTGCCCGGTCTGCTTGCCACCAGAGCTGATCCGCCTCTGGCCCAACTCAGTGAGCGCCTGCCGATCGAGTCGGTCACTTTTGCAGGAAACCTTTCCGTTGCTTTGCTACCGCTTCCGCAGAGTTCATTGCCTGGCGGCAACTTCTATAACAACTCCGTTCTGGAAGCTATCGCAGCCGCCGGCTGGGGTGAGAGCACAGCAATCACCAACCACGGCACGTGGATCACCGCGCTTGCTCTTCTCGTGATCGTGATTGCACTCATCATGCGCACGCGCCACCCACAACTAATCGATGCAAAAGCTTCCACCACAGCGTCTTTGAACTTCATCGTGTATCTGATCTTTGTCACTCTTGCTTTCTTCATTCCGTGGGGATTGAACTACCTCTTCGCCGGCACGGTCACGGCCCAAATCCGCGCGTGGAACCGGCTCACTCCCATCTTGCTTCTGCTCTTTCTGTTGGGCGCAGCCGCGGCCATTCATAGAACACGCATCGCTACCAACATGCGTTTCGCGATCCCAATCTCGGTGGTGATCCTCGCCCTGACTGCACTTGATTCGGTTCTTCCTTTCCGCAGCGCGTACGCGGTCAATGCGAGTGAGGCAGCAGAGATCACTAAGGCAGGAGTCGAATACGCGGCAGCAGTCAACGCTGGGATCCCCGAGCAATGCGGCATTTTGCAGCTACCTCATATGGCCTACCCGGAAGCTGGCAGAGTCGGTGAAATTAACGACTACGACCACTTCTGGACCTCCATCACCAACAAGAGCAAGCAATGGAGTTACGGAGCAGTCAAGAACACCGACGCTGGCGTGTGGGCCGGCCAACTCCCCGAACTGCCCAACGATGAGCAGCTAGCAGAACTCGCCAACGGCGGCTTCTGCGCAATCCACCTCGACACCCGCGGTTTCATCACCGAAAAGTTGCCAGCGATGCGTGAATACCTGACCACCCGACTTGGTCCGGCAGTCGCAACCGGCTTTGATGGCAAGTGGGAGCTCTATGCAATCCCGAGAGCATCGGAAACAAGCCCCGATCAAGCCTTCACGTTCTTTCATCCT
>CAIXFB010000352.1 GCA_903918595.1 uncultured Actinomycetes bacterium | reverse complement strand
GAGATCGTCGCTGCCGCGAAGTTCGATCCGAAGATCGCCGACCAGGTCGTCAATGTGCTGATGAAGCTGTGGACCGTGTTGGTCAAGGAGGACGCAACCCTGGTCGAGGTCAACCCGTTGGTGCTCACCCCTGCAGGTGAAATCCTGGCCCTCGACGGCAAGGTCACCATCGATGACAACGCGGCCTACCGTCTCGAGGATTACGAGGGCATGGTGGACCGTGAGGGCACCGACCCGATCGAGCTGCGTGCCAAGGAATTCGACCTGAACTACGTCAAGTTAGATGGCGACGTCGGCATCATCGGTAACGGAGCCGGCCTCGTCATGAGCACCCTTGACGTGGTCGCTTACGCGGGTGAGGAATTTGGTGGAGTCAAGCCCGCGAACTTCCTCGACATCGGTGGTGGAGCAAGTGCCGCAGTCATGGCAAATGGCCTCGACATTGTGCTCAACGATCCGCAGGTTCAGGCGGTCCTGGTCAACGTCTTTGGCGGAATCACTTCTTGTGATGCAGTGGCCAACGGAATTTTGCAGGGACTTGCCATGCTTGCTGAAAAGGGTGTGACCATCGACAAGCCGATTGTCTGCCGGATTGATGGCAATAACGCTGAAGAAGGTCGACGCATCCTCATCGAAGCGAATCACCCGCTCATTGAGATTGTCGACACCATGGATGACGCCGCACGCCGCGTAGCCGAACTGGCACATGCGCGCAAGGCCGGAAAGTAGGGATTGAATATGGCTATCTGGCTGGACGGCAATAGCAAGATCCTCGTGCAGGGCATGACCGGATCAGAGGGAACCAAGCACACGCGGCGCATGATCGCCTCGGGTGCACAGGTGGTTGCGGGTGTTACCCCAGGTAAGGCGGGGCAAGACGTCGACGGCATCCCGATTTTCAATTCTGTGCAAGATGCAATGGCTGCGACAGGTGCGAATGTGTCCGTGGTCTTCGTGCCGCCGAAGTTCGCAAAGGCGGCCGTCATCGAGGCGATAGATGCGAAGATCCCGCTCGCCGTGGTGATCACTGAGGGCATCCCAGTCCATGACACCGCTGAGTTCTTCCAGTACTCGCAGAATTCGGGTGCAACGCGGATCATCGGGCCAAACTGCCCCGGCATCATCAGTCCTGGGCAATCCAACGCTGGCATCATTCCGGCCGACATCACCAAGCCCGGTCGGATCGGTCTGGTGTCCAAGTCGGGCACGCTGACCTACCAAATGATGTACGAACTGCGCGATTTTGGTTTCTCTACCTGCGTTGGCATCGGTGGAGACCCAATTATCGGAACCACGCACATCGATTGCCTTGCGGCGTTTGAAGCCGACCCTGATACCGATGCGATCGTCATGATTGGTGAGATTGGTGGCGATGCGGAAGAGCGCGCGGCAGCATTCATCAAAGACAACGTGACGAAGCCGGTTGTTGGTTACGTCGCTGGTTTCACTGCGCCTGAGGGCAAGACCATGGGTCATGCTGGTGCGATAGTTTCCGGTTCTGCTGGAACTGCAGCCGCTAAGCAAGAGGCGCTTGAAGCGGTTGGTGTCAAGGTGGGCAAGACGCCATCTGAGGCTGCTCGTCTCATGCGCGACATCATGCAGTCGCGGTAGTAACTCACTTTCGTGCCTGAACTCTGGACGCCACTGATCATTGGATCGGTGGCGATCGGCGTTGCGATCTACGGTTTCTCAAAGACCGCCATGCCGGTGGCGGGCATGGTGGGAAGCGCACTCTTGGCTGCGGCTTTGGGGCCGACGATTGCCTCGGGCTTTGTGGTGCCGCTGCTTATTCTCGGGGATTTGTTCGCCCTCAAGCTGTATCGACAGCATGCGGATTGGAAACTGATCCGGCGGTTGATCCCGGGTGTGCTCGGTGGATTTGTGATCACCGCTGTCATGTTTGTGTACCTGCCAACAAGTGTGCTCACGCGCACGTTGGGGGTCTTGTTGCTCGTCACTGCAGCACTTGAAGCATGGCGGATCCGCAACGAACACACATTAGACGACCTCAGTGATACGCCACATACGGAAATGACGAGCAAAGCCGGCATTGCCTTCTTCGGCACATTGACCGGCGTCACGACAATGGCGGCGAATGCTGGTGGGGCCGCAATGACCTTGTATCTCGTGAAAATGCGGGTGCCGATTCTGACCTTCATGGGCACTTCAACCTGGTTCTTCTTCATCCTGAACGTGATCAAGGTCCCCTTCGTTGTCGTACTAGGGCTCCTGACCTGGGATTCGCTCGTGGTGTCGGCCTACTTCCTCCCGGCGCTCGTCGCGGGCACGTTCATCGGCCGGTGGGCAATAAAGCGAATGAATAAGCGCACCTTTGTTTGGGTGGGGCTGGCGCTCAGCTCAGTGGGCGCCCTGTGGCTGATCGTCCACGGCTGAACTGAGCGTCGAGAAGGTGTGGCGCTGCCACACGAAAGCGTGGTGACCTGACACGCTACTTATGTGCAACTTCCCGCAAAGGCCAACCTGCGCAGCGGTCTCTCTTCGGCGCTGAATTCAGGCAATAACCTGGCACGGTCGGTGTGGATTCTCAGCCCGCTGGTTGCACTGTGCGCTGCCGCTATCGGCTATCTCGTACTCCTGATCCCGCTGGCGATCTCCTGGATGAGCGCACCAGCAACAGAAGTCACCCTGCTGGGCTCTGCCCGCCTCGCCGGGTTCGGCTGGTTGCTCGCGCATGATGCAGCGATTCGAGTCGCGGATGTCACTTACACGTTGCTGCCCTGGGGCCTGCTACTCATTCCTGGGATTGTGTTGATCGCAGCCACTCGTTGGCTCGGAAAGGCTGCCCGGATCACGGAATGGAGGCGTGGACTTCTTGCAGTGGTGCTCGTCACGATTACCTACTCGGCCCTTGCTGCAGGTGTCGCGCGATTCACCGCTGATGCCAGCGCGTCGGTCTCTGTCGTCACTGCGGTGCTCTGTGCTGCTGGAGTGGCTGCTGTCGCATCCATCTGGGGTGTGCGCTCGACAGGTGCTTGGCAGGTTCCGCTCGCCCGAATTCCTAGCGCGGTGAGTCTTACCGTCCGCGCCGGATTGCTTGGCTTTTTTGTTCTTCTTGGTTTTGCGTCGGTCCTCACTGCGGTGGCAGCAGTTCTGGGCTTCAACCGCATGCTTTCCTTAGGAGTAGCCCTTGATGCCGGGGCAGCGGGTGGGTTTGTGTTTTTCCTGATCCAGGTGGCCTATATCCCGATGCTGATCGTCTGGGCTTTGAGTTATCTAGCGGGTGCTGGGGTAAGTCTTGGTTCTGACACTTTGCTTTCTCCCTTTATCGGTGGGACAAGCCCTACCCAATTGCCATCAGCGCAGATTCTGACGCTACTGCCGGAGAATGCCGGGTCAATCGCATGGGCTTTGCCGATTTTGGTGGTGCTTGCAGGCACGATCATCGGATTGTGGGTCGGTCGGCGCGCTGCTGACGAAATGTGGATGATGCGCGTTGTCATAGTGATCGGTGCAACAGTCACAACCGCGCTACTCGTACTGGCGGTTTCTGCAATGTCATCCGGGTCTTGGGGTGTGGCAAACCTCGCCAACATCGGGCCCGATGCTGGGCTGACCGCGATGATCACTTGGATCTTGATCACACTCGGCGCGGTTCCGGTGGCCCTGGTTGTGGTTGCTCGTAGGGCTCGACACTTGGCCGTCTTGCCAATGCCTGAAATGCCTGTGCAGACCCGAGAAAATCACGATGAGTTGGTCTGATTCGCAGTTGCCGCAGGGGAGTGGCATCGGTAGTTCATTAACGTGGGCATGGAACACCTTTCGAGCGAATCCGGCCGTCTTTGTAGTGACGGCTCTCGTTGTAGCCGGGATTCAGTTCGGCCAGCAAATTGCCGTGCAGCCAATGAACGACGCCCTGATTGCTTGCCTGCAGGTGCAAACCGTCGGTCAGCAGAATGCCTGCGAATCGGGGGTAACAAGTGCTGCATTCTCATCGGCAATCGGCTTCATTTTCTTCCTTGCGCTCACGGTTCTTGCGACCATCTGGTCGATCCGGGCTGCACTCTTGGCATATTCGGGGAGGACTTTGACGATCCCGGACGCTTTCTCGATGCATAACGCCGCACCTTTTGCTGTGGCTGTTGTCTCCGTGTTGGTAGTCGGCATCACTGGCTTCGCGCTGTGCATCATCCCCGGGATTTTGGCCCTTTTCTTGCTGCAGTTCGCGCCATTCTTTGCACTCGACACCGGCGCGGGGCCAGTTGATGCCCTCCGTGCAAGTGCCCAACTTGTTCGGCGGGCGCCCGCCCTGTGCCTGGCATTGCTGGCGTTCAACGTCTCGATGTTCATTTTGGGCGGGCTGTTCTTGGGAATTCCTACCCTTCTCACACTTCCACTCGCAGCCCTGACAACCGCCCATGTCTACCGGAGATTGAGCGCTCCACTCACGTTCTAAGTCAGGCCAACGCGCGCCGATAGGCTGGGGTAGTGGCCGGCCGGATCTGTGTTCTCGCATCAGGTTCTGGCAGCCTCCTCCAAGCACTCATCGATAGCCCGATGCAGCCAAAGATCGTGGCGGTCGGAGCTGATCGCCCTCACGTGCAAGCTCTTACTCGAGCCGAAGCGGCAGGTATTCCCACCTTCATCGTGGATCCGCACGAGTATTCCAATCGACTGGATTGGGATGCTGCCTTGAATGATCGAATCAGAGAATGCGAGCCGGATCTGGTGGTCAGCGCGGGTTTCATGCGCATCCTTGGCCCGGCAACGGTGCAGTCCTTCCGCGGTCAACTCATCAACACCCACCCTGCGCTACTGCCGGCATTCCCAGGAGCACACGCAGTGCGCGATGCATTGGATTACGGCGTCACAGTCACTGGAGCGACCGTGCACTTCATCGATGAAGGCGTTGACACCGGACCGATCATCGCCCAGCAGGCGGTGCCTGTGCTCGTCGACGACGACGTCGAACGTTTGCATGAACGCATCAAAGTCATCGAGCGGCAATTGCTGGTATCGGTTGTCACGGAGCTGATGAAGGGGCAAGACCTATGAAGGAGCGGGCATGAGCGAGGATCGACGACGCATTTCTCGGGCGCTGGTATCCGTCTATGACAAAACCGGATTGCTTGACCTTGCCAAGGCCTTGGACTCTGCCGGAGTAGAGATTGTTTCGACTGGTTCCACCGCCGCTACGATCGCGGCGGCAGGGATCCCGGTGACTCCCGTGGGTGAGGTGACTGGTTTCCCAGAATGCCTCGATGGCCGGGTGAAGACCTTGCATCCGCACATCCACGGCGGATTGCTCGCTGATCTGCGCAAAGAATCACACCGGGAGCAGCTAGCAGAGCACGGGATTGCACCTTTTGAACTCGTAGTAGTCAACCTGTACCCGTTCACGCATACCGTCAACTCTGGGGCTTCGCAGGATGAGTGCGTCGAACAGATTGACATCGGTGGGCCAGCAATGGTTCGGGCGTCGGCTAAGAACCACGCAAATGTGGCCGTGGTGGTTTCGCCAAGTGCGTACCCAGATATCGAACACGCTCTCAACGCTGGCGGCTTTACCCTCGGTGAGCGCACCTCGCTTGCTGCCCAAGCCTTTTCGCATACGGCGACCTACGACATTGCAGTTGCGACGTGGCTTGAACGCCAAGCGGATGGAGAGCAGTTCCCGCACTGGTTAGGTCAATCGTGGGAGCGCGGTGAGGTGCTGCGGTACGGAGAGAACCCGCATCAGGAAGCAGCGCTCTATCGGGCGCATTCAGGTGAGGCTGGTCTTGCTGGCGCCGAGCAATTGCACGGCAAGCCGATGTCGTACAACAACTATGTCGATGCTGATGCGGCCCGCCGGGCAGCTTTTGATTTCACTGAACCTGCGGTGGCCATCATCAAGCACGCCAATCCGTGTGGGATCGCAACTGCTCATGGCATTGAAGAGGCCTACCTCAATGCCCATGCGACCGATACCGTATCTGCATTCGGTGGAGTCGTGGCTGCGAATAGAACGGTCACAGCAGAGTTTGCTTCTGCGCTGGCTCCGGTTTTCACGGAGGTGATCATCGCCCCTGAATTCACCCCTGAAGCTTTGGCGGTCCTCACCCAGAAACCAAATCTGCGAATTTTGCGCTCGCCTGGCCCGCACCCTGGTCGACGTGTGGAAATGCGGACAATCAGTGGGGGAGTGTTGGTGCAAACTGTCGACGACGTCACGGCCGATGGCGACGACCCCGCGAACTGGACTCTGGTGAGTGGTGCACCCGCAGACTTAGCGACTCTGCGAGATCTCGAGTTCGCTTGGACTGCCTGCCGTTCAGTGAAGTCAAATGCGATCTTGCTCGCGCGCGGCACTGCCGCAGTGGGCGTGGGTATGGGCCAGGTCAATCGTGTGGATTCCGCAAAGCTCGCGGTTGAGCGAGCAGGTGACCGAGCAACTGGATCGGTTGCGGCAAGTGATGCTTTCTTCCCATTTGCCGATGGCCTGCAGGTGCTGCTCGATGCTGGCGTCACTGCAGTTGTGCAACCGGGCGGCTCGGTGCGCGATGAGGAAGTGATCGCGGCAGCTACGGCTGCCGGGGTCACCATGTATTTCACTGGGACTCGGCATTTCTTCCACTAGCGTTCCGGCAACCGGAGGTGGAACAGCGCAGCGTGGCGTGCTGCTCCTCCCGATTCTTGCTGCCTTTTTTGTAGGGTCGCTCACTGCAATTCAGTCTCGGGCAAACGGAACGCTCGCAGATGTCCTGGGCAGTGGTGTTCAAGCTGCGTTGGTGTCATTCTCTGTCGGACTCCTGCTACTCAGCGCGCTCGTGATGTCCCTTCGACGGATGCGTCAGGGGGTGATGCGCCTCGGATACGCCTATCTATCGCGAGAGCTTCTCTGGTGGCAGCTCGCTGGCGGGGTTTTTGGGGCGCTCTTTGTTTTTGCCCAGAGCACGTCGGTTCCTGTTATTGGAGTTGCACTCTTTGCTGTTGCTTTGGTCTCGGGCCAAAGTTCGGCCTCGCTGATCGTCGATCGTCTTGGCCTTGGCCCGGCCGGCAAGCAGGCGATCACTGCTCCGCGAGCCATCTCGGCAATTCTTGGCGTGACGGCTGTCTTGGTTGCCGTTTCTGGTCGGCTTGGCGACGCGAACCTTTCACCTGCTTTGGTGGCTCTCTGTTTCATCGCGGGTATCGGTGTTGCGATCCAACAGGCCATCAACGGCACCGTGAGTCGCGCTACCCGTGAGCCGATCGTCGCCGCGTGGGTCAACTTTGTTGTGGGAACAGCGGTACTTTTTGCGGGCTTCGGGTTGGCTTTGATCTTCACCGGCGGTTCGATTTCGGCTCTTCCTACCAGCCCACTGTGGCTTTACCTCGGAGGATTTGTGGGCGTGACCTTCATCGCTACGGCCGCGTGGGTGGTGGGCAAGGTCGGTGTCTTGCGATTGAGTGTGCTCGCGATCGCCGGACAACTCAGCGGATCACTCGTGCTCGACTGGTGGACCACCGATTACGTGGACCTTGGCCTCGTGATCGGCGTGTTGATCGCGTTTGCGGCTGTGCTGGTGAGCGGGATTAAGCGTCAATCGATTTCATGAGTGCGTCGGGATAACGGCCACCTGTTGCCGCACCGACCGGAGCTGCAGCGTCAAGGAAGGCAATGTTTCCTGCACTCAATTCAACATCGCTAGCAGCGCAGTTATCTTCCAGGTGCGAAATCTTGCGCGCCCCAGGAATCGGCACGACGTCTGGGCCTTGGGCGAGTAGCCACGCAAGTGCCACTCGAGCTGGGGTGGCACCTATCTGGGCTGAGACTTCGCGCACGGCGTCAGCGATACCCATGTTCGCAACGAGTGCATCATCTTGGAATCGAGGCCATGAGCGGCGACCATCATCACCTGCCAAATCTGCGTTGTTGGTAATCGTGCCGGTGAGAAAACCTCGGCCCAGCGGTGAATAGGGCACGAAGCCGATGCCCAGCTCGCGAACAGTATCGAGGATTCCGTTGACTTCAACATCACGAGTCCAGAGCGACCATTCGGTCTGTAATGCAGTGACGGGATGTGTGGCATGGGCCCGTCTGATCGTTTCGGCGGATGCTTCGCTGAGTCCGAGGTAGCGCACCTTCCCTTCGACAACGAGTTCCCCGAGTGCTCCCCAGGTTTCCTCAATCGGGGTGCTTTTGTCGATGCGGTGTTGGTAGTACAGGTCAATGGTGTCAATGCCCAACCGCAAAAGACTGGCTTCGCAAGCGGCACGCACATACTCGGGGCGGCCATTCACTCCACGGGTGCCATCCGACCGGAACTCCTGACCGAACTTGCTGGCGATCACAACCTGATCACGGTTGCGCTGCACGAAAGGTCCGAGGAGTTCCTCATTGGTATAGGGACCGTAGGAATCGGATGAGTCGTAGAAGCTCACGCCAAGGTCGAGCGCGCGGTCCAGGGTCGCCAGACAGGCTCCCTCATCGGATGCACCGTAGGCGTATGTCATACCCATGCAGCCGAGGCCGAGTTCGCTCACGTCGAGGGCGGCTGAGCCAGATCCCAGCGTGCGGACAGGGATCATGATGCGCTTCTCGGGGGAGCGGTTGATGAACGGATTATGAGTTCAGGTGTGAGGCGAACCTGCTTGATGGGTGTGGACCCCTCCTCGACGAGCAGACTCAGCATCAGTCGTGCCGACTCGGCGCCGATGTCATGCTGCGGCACCCGAACCGTGGTGAGCGGAGGATCGACGAGATCCATAAGTGGCATGTCGTTATACCCGACCACGCTGAGGTCCCGGGGACACCTGCGCTTCATTGACTTGGCTGCGGCGATCGCGCCGAGAGCGATCTGATCATTGGCGGCAACGATCGCGGTGAGGGTGGGATCATCGTTGAGCAGACGCAGCGCAGCCTCGCGCGCGCTCTCGATACTCCACGCCGTGACCGCCACCGGCCTGCGGGCGGGAACCAAATCGTGATCGCGCATTGCCTTCGAGAACGCCTGTGAACGTTCATGGCCCGAGGATGACCACGCCGGACCGGCGATGTGGGCGATGCTTCGATGCCCGAGTCCGTAGAGGTGCTCGACCGCGAGCCGAATTCCGTGCAGATCATCGGCGGAGACGGAGGGGAGCTGCACGCTCTCCGAGACGCGGTTGATGAGGACGATCGGGAACTTTTCGCTGAGCTCGACGAGCAGTGGGTGGTCGCGCCGGGCGGTGGCCAGGATGAAACCGTCGACTCTGCGGGCACTGAGCGCGGCGATCACATGCGCCTCTGACTCGGGATCGTTGTCGGTGTTGACCAGCAAGGGCGTATATCCGGTGCGGGAGAGGGTGTCCTGGATCCCGCGGACCATTCCCGGGAAGACCGGGTTGTTGAGGTCAGGGATCACCACGCCGATCGTGTGCGACCGTGAAGTTCGGAGGCCAGCGGCCATGGGGTTTGGCACATAATTCAGGGCCGCAGCAGCCTTGCGCACCTTGATGACTGTCGCCGCATTCACCAGATGGGCGGTGTTTGGGTTGAGCGCTCGGGAAACTGTTGCGGGGTGGATGCCAACCTTCTTGGCAACGTCCTTCAGTGTGGCAGCCATGCCCATCACCCTAAGCGATGCTCATAGCGTCGACTGCTCAATACTGCGAACACGGTGAGTGCCACCATGGTGCCAAAAGCCCCCAGGAACAACGGTGCTGCGCCAAAGTTTTCCAGCACCAAACTGGAAATCTGGGCCCCGGCACCGTTACCCAGGAACATGAAGCCCGCAAATAGTGAGATTGCAGTGGCCCGGGCTACATCGGTGAGCATCGTGACCCAGGTTTGCAAGGTCGTGTGCATGAATACCCAAGATGCACCTTGCAGAGCAACGCTCACCATGACAATAAGGGGTGACACGCTGAAGCCGATGAGGAGAAATCCGACTGAGGCGCAGGTTCCACCAATGGCGAGGAGTCGAGCACGCGAGGTGCGGGTCGCGGTGCGACGCACGATGATCGACGTGAAGAGCACTGCGATCCCATAAGCACCGGTCACTGCACCGGCAAGAATCGCTGAGCTGCCTTCGGTTTCCATCGCTGATGGGATCAGCGCGAATGCACCGAGCAGAACACCAGCTTCAACAAAGACGAGGACAAACAACACCCACGACCACGGGTTGCTCAACACAATCTTGAAGCTGGTTCTGACTGGAAGACGTTCATCGCCCGGCTTGGGATTGGGCATCGCTCGAACAACAATCGCCACGATGAAGCTGCACAGCGCAGTGATGACGAAAAAAGCCTGCCAACCGATTGTGACGATACCGATGCCGCCGAGAACGGTGCCGAGGGTGAGGGCTAGCGCAACACCTGTTTGCAAACTTGCGATAGCAGGTTGACGTTCCTTGGGATTCTTGACGGTGTCGCCGATGAAAATCATTGCGGCCGGAAAAACGCCAGCCATTGCTGCACCAGCGATTGCACGTAGCGCAATGAACGGTTCAATGCCCATCGGAATGATGCTGATCAAGTCCATCACGCCGGCCAGTACGAGGGCCAGTTGAAGGGTTGCTGTGCGCCCAAGACGGTCAGAAATCAAACCCCACACAGGTTGCGCCAAACCGTAAAACAGCAAGTAGGCGCTGGCTGAAAGGGTGATCGTTGCGAGGGTTACGTTGAAGTCTCGCGCCATTCCCAACAGCATGGGGGCGATGACTGTGCGTTCGAATGTTGCAACGAAAACTGCATACGGGAGAAACCGAATACTTTTCTCAATCGACCATTGCGTCACCCGGTGGCCAAGCGTTCCAGGTCTGCCTGCGCGGGAACGTAGGCACCTGAACCCTCACGAATGGCACACAGGATCTGTAGCTCTTCAACTGAGATTGTGGGATCACGAAGCAGTCCAATGAGCGGATTCCGCAGAATCTCCAGGTATTCAGGTGTTCCAAGGCGAGGGTCAACCTTTCCCAGTGCAGCCGACACCTCCGCGGCTGGCGCATGTAGGAGCCACGCGGTCGATTCAGCCCACACCTGCAAAAAATCAACAGCAAGCTTCGGGTCAAACCCGGGTCCGACTGCGATCACAGTGCCGAGGTAGTTCTCCGAGATGTCGGCAGAGGATGACCACACCCGCATTCCGGCGGCGGCGGCTTCCACGACTGACTCGGCATTGAGAATCGTTCCGTCGATTTCACCTGCGAGCAGGAGCCCCTTCCGCGTAGGAGTTGAACCCACTTCGGCGAATTCGAGTTGTTCAGGTGCCACGCCGAGTGAGGTCAGCATGGAGCGCAGAAGAAAGGCGAAGCCCGACCGCATGACGTCTACCCCCATGCGAATCGTGGTTTCGGGGTTCGTGAGATCCAGGTCGGGTCGGGTGACAAGGGATAACCCGAGACCTCGGTCGATTGCCCTGAGCATGGTGATGTCGAGTTGCTCGCTGATCGGGTTTTTATCAGTCGTGGCGTACAGCAGCACGTTGTCGGGGCTGGTGATCGCAATATCAATCTCACCATCGCGTAGCCACTCGTACTGGCCGGGCGACGACACGACTTTCTTCGTGCTGATCTGGAGATCGAGATTCGCCAGCAGGCCTAGGTGCTCGGCTGCTGCGAGGACGGGGGAGTGGCTGAATTGACCGATGGTCAGTGCTTGTGTCACGAGGGACTCCTTGAGTTGTGCAATCGTGAGCCAACGTATCCAGCGCACAGGCGGTGAGCGTAGGGCACCACCTGACAACTCCCTATGTCAAATTGGAAACAAAACGCCAAAAGTCGTTGACAAGTTGGCTCTGCGGGTCCATTGTCCACCTATTGCAATCGATTGCGATAACAGGAGGCACGAATGAAACTTGCTAGTGGCCGTTCCGGCCGTAAAAACCGGTTGGGCGCAGTTGTTGCTTCGCTCGCCGTTGCAGGTCTGGTCCTTTCAGCCTGCAGTTCAGGTGGAGACGAAGCAGCCACGGAGGAGACGACTGCAGCCGAGACTGCAGCCACCGAAGAGGCAGCCAGTGGAGAGGGCCCGATCCGTATCGGTATCTCACTTCCGCTGACCGGCGATTTCTCCCAGCCAGGTGGTGCAGCAAAGAAGGGCTATGAGGTCTGGCAAACGCTGACCAACCAGGCCGGAGGCATGCTTGGGCGCGATGTCGAACTCGTCATTCTTGACGACGCTTCGAGCCAAGAGCAGGTTGTGACCGACTACAACCGCCTGATCAACGAAGAAAAGGTTGACCTGCTACTGGGCACCTTCTCCTCGCTTCTCAACTACCCAGCATCTGCTGTGGCAGAGAACAACAAGTACGTCTTGATCGCTCCTGCCGGTGGGTCTCCCAAGATCTTCGAGCAGAACTTCAAGTACTACTTCTTCGCACAGCAAGCTGTTGGTCCCGACCAGGGCAACGAGATGGTCAAGTACGTGGAAAGCCTTCCTGAGGCAGAGCGCCCCAAGACTGCAGCCTTCGTAACCCAGGACGATCCGTTCGCGGCTCCCGTGATCGAGGCCATGCAGGCCAAGATGGAGGCTCTGGGTGTCAAGACTGTCTACTCCGAGATTTACCCCCCGGAGACAGTCAATTTCCAGCCCATCGCCAACGCGATCGCTCAGGCCAAGCCTGATTTCGTTGCACAGGGTGCGGTGTTCGAGGATGGTGTGAACCTGATCAAGAGCATGGTTCAACTGGGCTTCTCCCCGAACATGATGTTCCAGACATCTGCACCCTCGAACGGACTGCAGTTCTCCGATGCCATCGGCATCGCGAACACTGAAGGCATCTTCTACGCGGTCTCGTGGACTGAGAAGGCCGACACACCTGGCAACGCCGAGTTCGTGGCCGAGTACCAGAAGCAGTTCGGTGCGGATCTGATTCCTGAAGAGGATGCAGCTGATGCATACGCAGCAGCACAGGTTCTCCAGGCTGCTGTTGAGGCCACAGGTGGCCTGGACAACACGGTCATCCAAGAATGGCTGCACGCCAATGGCGTCACCACCATTCTCGGTGATCTGTCATGGGACGAGATCGGTCGGCCTCAAGGCGAGTTCCTTCTCGCCCAATGGCAGAACGGTGAAGTTGAGATCGTCAAGCCGGATGCGGTGGCAACATCCACCACCGTGATCAACCCCAAGCCGGCCTGGCAGTAAATAGTTCGACTCTGGTGGGTGGGGGCCCTCGTGGTCTCCACCCACCAGATCTTCTCCAGAAGCTAGATAGCTCGTCCTGTCCAAGTCAGCTGTCGGGGGCGCTCGTTCGTTCGAAGGGATTTCCACCGTGCAATTCATACAGATTTTGGCCTTTGGGTTGCTGCTGGGAGGCGTCTACGCCCTCCTTGCCTCGGGGGTGACGCTGATCTTCGGCGTTCTCGACGTGGTCAACGTTGCGCAAGGTGCCTTCCTCGTTTTTAGCGCTTTGTTCACTTGGCAAATTTGGGATCTTTTCGGATTCGAGCCGCTTCTTCTTATCCCGCTCAATGGCCTTCTCATGGGCCTGCTCGGCTGGGCCATTTATCGAGGCATGTTGGTGCGGGTAGCGCCACAGGGGCCCGGCATGACAGTGCTGTTGATGTTCGGCATCGCGCTCATCCTTGAAGGCATCCTGAACCTATGGTTTGGTAACAAGTTCAAGTCAGTGACTCCCTCGTACTACCTTTCCTCCTTCAACTTTGGCGACATCGTTTTGCCGATGCCGCAATTGATCTCTGGCATTTTGGCCTTCATCACTCTCGGTTTGATTTACGCCTACCTGCGCTTCTCCTGGGCCGGCCGGGCACTTCGCGCATCAGCTCAGAACAAGGAAGGCGCGGCGCTCGTCGGAATTTCACAGCGCAGTGCAGCGTCGCTGGCATTCGCAATTGGTGCGGCTACCGCCGGAGTTGGCGGTGTGCTCCTTGCGATTATGTACCCGATTTTCCCGGCAACTCAGTACGACTGGATCTCTCGTCTACTCGGCATCGTCGTGCTTGGTGGATTCGGCAGTATCCCGGGCGCCATTACCGGCGCAATGATTCTGGGAGTCACCGAAGCATTTGCCAACACCTATCTACCGCAATGGTCCTCGCTGTTCTTCTACGGTGCGATCCTGCTGATCCTGCTCTTCCGTCCGCAGGGCCTGATGGGTACCAAGACTCGTGAGGATGTTGTCGCATGATCGAGAAACTGAAAAAGCCTTCGGCCTTTGTGCCCCTGGCGCTTTTAGCAGTGGTTGCGGTTATCCCTTTTGTGCTCCCAGATAGCCAGTATGAGGAAGCCATCCTCATCACGTGCTTCCTGTTCGTGATCATGGCGAGTGGCTGGAACCTCATCTCTGGTCTAGCTGGATACGTCTCCCTGGGCCACAGCGTGTATCTGGGTATCGGCATGTATACCGGCGCGATCCTGGGCAAGCTCTGGGGCGTTGACGCCATGTGGCTGATGCCACTCGGCGCCCTCATGGCTGCTCTCGTGGCCATGGTGATCGGTTTCATCGTGTTGCGAACCCGCAGCCACGCATTCGTGATCATCACGATCGCCGTTCTGCTTTCGTTCCAGCTGTTGGCTGCGAACCTGAAGCCGCTCACCGGTGGCGCTGATGGAATCGTGGTCCCGCCGCCGTCATGGGCGTTTGAGTTGGGCAACACTCCTTACTACTACATCTTCTTCGTGTTGATGCTGCTCACGATCGCACTCTCCGCATTTGTCATGAACTCTCGTCTCGGTGCCGGCTTGGTAGCAATTCGAAATGACGAAGGTAAGGCTGCATCTATCGGTATCAACACCACGCTCTACAAGGTCACTGCCTACACCCTGAGCGCCATCCCATTTGGTGCCGCTGGAGCTGTGTACGGGCAGTACCTCTCGTTCGTTAACCCACTCGGCGCATTCGCGATTCTGACCAGTGTGTACCTCGTGCTCGCAGCACTCATCGGTGGTCGCGCGACCCTGTGGGGACCGGTCATCGGTGGATTCATCGTGGCCATTGCAAACGAAGTGTCGACTGTGGTTGCGGGCGGGGTCAGTGCGCGCGTGTTGATCATGGGTCTTGTGTTGGTGTTGACCGTGATGTTCATGCCAGCAGGTTTGCTGCCCACGATCAGTAATCGGATCAAGCGCAATAAGGAAAGCAAATCGGCGGTCAAGTTCATTGACCAGGCGGCGATTGCCAAACAGAACGACGACGTCCAGATCGACAACATCATTGCTCGGAGTAAATCTGCCTCGAGTTATGCAGGTCCGATCCTTGAAGTGAAGGGCATTGTTAAGCGCTTCGGTGGCGTGACTGCTGTCAACAACGTTGATCTCACCGTGGAGCGGGGCAGCATCACGGGGCTGATCGGGCCAAACGGCTCGGGCAAGACCACGCTGTTCAACTGCATGACCGGCACCTTCCGACCAGATAGTGGTCAGGTGCTCCTTGATGGTGTGGATATCACCGGCGATCAGGTGTGGACCAGAGCGCATGAGGGTCTTGGCAGGACGTTCCAAATCACCCGACTTTTCAAGTCGATGACGGTTCTCGATAATCTCGTTGCTCCACTTGAAAAGACCAGTGCGCGTCAGATGGTTGCGGGTCGTTATTCAGGTGATGAGGTTGACCGCGCTCGCGAAGTACTTGATTTCATGGGCCTAGGGCAGTTCGAGAAGCAAAATGCGGCTGCGCTGTCCTTCGGTCAGCAAAAGCTTGTAGAACTTGCTCAAATCCTCATGCTTCGACCCAGCATCATTTTGCTCGATGAACCGGCGAGCGGCATCAACCCGACCCTGATCGGCAAGCTGGCCAGTGTCATCAAGCGACTCAATGATGCCGGGACAACAGTCCTCATCGTGGAACACAACATCCCGCTGGTGCTCAGCTTGTGCGACACGGTCCATGTGTTGGCAGCCGGAGAGATTCTGCTCTCGGGCACGCCAGACGAGGTCCGCAATGACCCACAGGTGATCGAGGCATACCTCGGTCCCGACCATCTGCTGGAGGCCGACAATGTCTGACATCGTCTTAACCATGACGGGGGTCGAAGCCGGCTACGGCGGTGGTCTCGTCCTGCAGGGTATGGATCTAGCGCTCGATCGAGGCACTATCACCTGCATTGTTGGCCCTAACGGTGCCGGCAAGAGCACGGTGTTCCGCGTGATCAGCGGTCTACTGAAAGCGCGCAGCGGTTCGGTGAAGCTGGGCGAGCGGGAGATTAACGGTCTCGATCCTGCCGAGATTTTGCGAGCGGGTATCGCTCAGGTTCCACAGAACCGGGCGCTGTTCCCAGAGATGAGCATTCGTGACAACCTGCTACTCGGGGGATACGCGATCCGTCGAGATAAGGCACTTCTTAAGAAGCGCACCGCGATGGTCGAGGAAATGATTCCGCTCATCAAGGAACGTGCCTCTGAACATGCGGGCAACCTGTCTGGTGGTCAACGTCGAATGGTAGAAATTGGTCGGGCATTGATGCTCGATCCGAGTTTGGTGTTGATGGATGAGCCGTCTCTGGGTCTAGACCCGAAATCTGTCGCCAAGGTTGCCGAACTCATTCGGGGCATGGCTGCAGAGGGTCGAACTGTGTTATTGGTGGAGCAGAACGTTCGCTTGGGCATGCACCTCGCAACACACGGCATTGTGATGGAGCAGGGCCAGGTCCGTTTGACGGGTGATGCAAAGGACATTGCAGACAACCCGGAGGTTGCGTCCATGTACTTGGGCAAGGCGAGCGGGACCTGACCATGTCCGTCATGGAGTTCTCCTTTTCCGCTGCTGAATTTGAGCGTCGGCGTGTGGCCACGTTGGCGCTTGCAAGTGATATTGGCGCCTCAGTGGTACTTGCATTCGGCGAGAACCGTTCCGGCGTGCACGTTCCTTACCTCACTGGGTGGTCGGTGACGCGGCTTGCGTATGTACGACTGACAGCGGACGGCTGCACGATGTGGGTGCAGTTCCACAACCACACACCTAATGCTCGTCGGTTGGCGTACCGGACCGATGTTCGAGACGTTGATGACTCGATGATTCCGGCAATGCTGGGAACTGCGAAAACGATCGCAACGCTTGGGCAGGTGCCTTACCCAATCCGGCAGGCAGCCCGAGATGCCGGAATTGAACTCGTTGCGATCGACGGAAAACACAACGGATTGCGCATCATCAAGTCCACTGAAGAGGTGGAAGCTCTGCGCCTCGGGGCACTGGCTAGTGATGTTGGAGCGCGGGCCTTGATCGATGCGTGCAAACCGGGCGCAACGGATTGGGATTTGTTGGCGGCCGCTCGTAGCGCGTACACCCGGGTTGGCGGTCGTGATCACATTTGCTACATCTGTGTGACCGATATGAACAACCCGGATCGTGATGTGCCAAGTCAGGTTCCTGAAGGTCGGGTAGTGAACCAAGGTTCGGTCATCACGTTTGAACTGAGCGCATCGATCAGCCCGGAATACCCAGGCCAGATCCTGCGGACGGTCACAATCGGTGCACCGACCGACGATTACGCGCGGCTGCACGACGTTGCTATGACAGCTCGCTCCTCCGTGCGTGCAGCGATGCGTAGCGGTGTGCCGGCAGCGGACTTGATTGGTGCGGCTTCTTGCATTGAGGAGTCGGGCTTCACCACAACCGATGACCTCTTCCATGGTCTGGGCATGGGGTACCTCGAGCCGATCGGCACGAGTCCATCACGTATCCCACCGCATGTGCCGACCACTGTGTTGGCATCAGGAATGAGCATCGTGGTGCAACCGAACGTGACTTTCACCAACCACGGCGCCGGTGTACAGGTTGGTGAAATGGTCATTGTGACCGATGAAGGAATAACAGACATCCATGAAATCCCCGCAGAAATGGTGCAACGATGAGTGAACAAGACGTTCTCGTGAAAGAGGCGATCGCCCACTGGGCCCCGCGCTTCACCACGAATGGTGTGGCCGTTGCTGACTTCAACAACGTGACTGCATCGGTCATGAAGTGGGCGGATTGGTCCGATGCGTGGGTGGCTGCAGGCTCGGTGCACGAGCAACTTGGCCGCGAGGCAATTGAACAGGAGCGTTTCCTTTCCGCTGGAAATCATTTGTCGACAGCCGCGGTCTATTACCACTTTGGCAAGTTCGTCTTCGTCGATTACCCAGACAAGATGAAACACGCTCACGAGCTTGCTGTGCAGTGCCTCAATGATGCGCTTCCTTACCTGCGCCCATCGGGTGAGCGGATCACGATCGAATACAAGGGCTTTCCGATGCCGGGAATTCTTCGCAAGCCTGTGGGAGCAGTTCGGCCGGCCGTGGTCATCATGATCAGCGGATTGGATTCCACAAAAGAGGAATTGCGCAGCACGGAGCAGCTCTTCCTAGACCGTGGGATGGCCACGTTCTCCATCGACGGCCCTGGTCAGGGTGAGTCAGAATACGCACTTCCCATTGAAGCCGAATGGGAAAACGTGGGCACCGCGATCGTTGATTGGATTGAAACGCGCGATGACCTCGATGCGGATCGCATTGGGGTGTGGGGAGTTTCCCTTGGTGGTTACTACGCTCCGCGCATAGTGACTGGTGAGCATCGGATCAAGGCATGTGCTGCCCTAGCTGGACCATACGACTGGGGGCAGGTCTGGGATGGGCTAGCTGAATTGACCCGTCGCACCTTCACCTTCCGCGCCCATAAAGACTCGCAGGAAGAGGCACACGAGTACGGCCGGTCTCTTTCGCTGGAAGGTCGCACAGGCGACATCCGGTGCCCCATGATGGTCATCTTCGGCGC
Organism: uncultured Actinomycetes bacterium; assembly: GCA_903918595.1. Lineage (GTDB taxonomy): Bacteria > Actinomycetota > Actinomycetes > S36-B12 > S36-B12 > CAIXFB01. Next base: position 9,290 of record CAIXFB010000352.1, on the reverse strand, counting down.
AAAGGATCGTCTCATTCCACCAGATGGTGCGGAGCGACTCGCTGCTGAAACCGGCGCCTATCTATTGATGCTTCCTGACGGAAACCACGGATGCATGAACGTCGCTGCGAAACACCGCAACAAAACCGCTGACTGGATGTCGGCTCAACTACTCGGATCATGACAACGACTCATCTAGGGGAAAACATGTCTACACAGCAAAACAAGACGGTCGGCTGGATCGGTCTCGGCAATATGGGAGCGCCGTTAGCCGCACGTCTCGTTGAAGCCGGTTACCCGACAGCAGTGTGGAACCGTACAGCGTCTAAGGCTGATCCTCTGGCAGCGAAGGGCGCCACTGTCGCGGCCACCATCCGTGAACTCGGTGCGCAAGACGTTGTCTTCAGCATGGTGAGCACTTCTGCAGACCTCGAGCAGGTCATGCTCGACCCCGAGCTGGGCCTACTCACTGGTGATTCCGTGCCCGCCATTGTGGTCGACTGCTCTACGGTCAGCGTTGAAACCAGCCGTAAGGTCCGTGAGGCAGCTGAAGCCCGCAACGTGCGCTTCTTCGCAGCCCCGGTGAGCGGAAACGGCAAGGTTGTTGCCGCCGGCAAGTTGAGCGTGGTGTGCAGCGGCGATGAAGGTACCTTCGAGTTGGTTCGCCCGATGATCGAATCATTCGGGCGATCGGTTACCTACGTGGGTGATGGCGAGGCTGCACGTTTGGTGAAGATTTATCACAACCTGCTGCTCGGGATCTACACCCAGGCCCTTGCTGAAATCCTGGTACTCGGCCAGAAGAGTGGTGTCAAGCGCGAAGCCGTGATGGAGTTCATCAACAACAGCGTGATGGGATGCATCTTCAGTCAGTACAAGACCCCCGCGATGGTCAATCTAGATTTCCACCCAACCTTCACACCTGTATTGCTGCGCAAGGACTTTGATCTTGGCTTGACAGAGGCTCGCAAGCACGAGGTTCCGATGCCGATCACTAACCTGACGCGCGACATCGTGGAATCCTCCATCGGCCATGGTTTTGCTAAGGATGATTTCGCAACCATGCTTCTCGTTGCTGCAGCCAATGCCGGCATCGAACTCACGAGCGAGAACGCCGACGTCACTGACGGACTTGATGTCGAATGAGTGTTACTGAACCCACGGGTGAGTTCATTCGCCGCAGGCAGGTAACCGCGACCACGCACGCAAGTATGCGAACGGTGCTTGATTACGCCGAAGCAGGAGTGCAGGTAACGGATGAGCCGGTATCTGCAGGGGGAGATGGATCAGGTCCCACTCCTCTGCAATCGGTACTCGGCGCGCTCTGTGGTTGCGAGGCGGTCACGTTCCGTCGAACCGCTACGGAATTTGAGTTTGAGTATGAGCGCATCGAGTTTGCTGGCGCGGCTACTATCGACATTCGTGGCCGGAGCGGTGACCGGACGGTTCGCCCGCACTTTCAAACCGTGAAGTTGCACGCGCGAGTTTTCACCAGCGAAACCCAAGAATCCCTCGAAGAACTCGTCGAAGAGGTCGAAGCTCGGTGTCCGGTCATGAACCTGATGAAGGATGCCGGCGTTCGGCTTGATGTGCGCTGGGAAGTAGTTCCGATCTAACTCCCAGGCGCACTCTTTACCCAGGAAATTCCAGGCCCAGATCCTTCATCATCACCATTGCGGCATTGCGCCCAGGTGATCCGGTGATGGAGCCGCCGGGGTGCGTTGTGCCTCCGGTTTGGTAGAGGCCGGGGATCGGCATCACGTGACCGGCCCAGCCGGGGGCAGGCCGAAGCGGACCGCTGAAAGGCACGCCTTTATCTCCGCCATGAGCGCAGCCGTTGATCATGTGCGGATTCCAGCGTTCAATATCAAGTGGGCTCTTCACGATGCGTGCCTCGATGGTGGATGAATTCACATTGGGAATTGCAGTACTCACATATTCGACGATTTCATCGGCAAACCGCTCTTTGGCGTCATCCCAGTTGGCTGCACCGTAAGGAGCAACATGTGAAACAGGTACCAGCACTTTGACGGTATGCATGCCTTCGGGTGCCCGCGCGGGGTCAACCAGAGTGGGCGTTGCAACAAGAGTCCATGCCGATTCGGTCACAGGCTTGCGGTCACGGATATCGCGCACGAGTTCCACCGCGCGCTGGGGCCACTGAGCAAGACCGCTGCTCACCGCGGTATCGGCAGGGGAAAGCCCTGCAAAGGTGGGCACCTCGTTCATCACGAGGAACATCGCAAGCAGCGGGATGCCGATGTCGTAGGTTTCAACGCCGTAGGTGAATGAGTCGCCCCACGCCTCGGCTGGTGCCATGTCGATGAGGTGCTTCACATGGATCGTGGAGAGCACGCCTTCACGCCCATGGAACTGCCGCCCGTCGGTTGCTTCGATGCCCACGCACCGGCCATCATCGAGCAGCAGCCGAGACACGTTGGTGTTGCAGAAGATTTGACCGCCGTGGTTTTCGATCACGGAGACAAGAGCGTCGGTGAGGCGGCCCGAGCCACCCAAAGGAATCGTCCAGCTGCGCTTTTGCCGCCCGCCCATGATCGAGTAGGGAAGCACTCCGGAGCCAGGAAGATCGACGGAACCGAAGGTCTGGCAGGCCTCCCAGAGCAGAAATGCCTGAATGTGTTCCTCGGTGAATTCGTGCCGGATCACATCGACAGCGCTCAGAGCGCGTCTGCGCCGCCAGACTCCGCCGTTGGGGAGTTCATCAAGAAGTGCATCTAATGATGGGCCCCAGCCGACCGGGGTGTTATTGGCCTTGGAGAACGCAGACTTTGCCTGCTCCCAGTCTTCAAGCATCTCGAAGTAACGGTCAGCATCGCGGGTGGAGAACCGAGCGAACTCATCGTACGTTGCTTGCGGGTCCAAGTGCATGCCGATTTGTTCACCATCCGGGAAGGCAACGCGAGCAACTGGATCTGGGTCCACATAGGCCAGTCCGTGGTCGCGAATGAGTCCGAGTGAGTCGTCCTTGATGACCGGATTGCTTTGAATGATGGTGTGACCGGTTGAGCAACTGTCCATGAAATAGCCGGGTAGGTACTCCTCGGTTGCTACGCCACCACCTGGGATTGGTCTGGTGTCGACGACGATCACGCTCTTGCCGGCCCGGGCGAGATAGGCAGCCGCGATGAGGGCGTTATGTCCGGCGCCAGCAACGACGATGTCAGCGGTGAGGTCCTGAGTCATGCAATCGATTGTAGAAGTTGAGCCGGGTGATGTCTGGGCATAACGGAAATTCGTTTGTTACTCGTCCATCGCAGTGACGATGTTCGCTGGGGAGAGCGGCAAATTACGTACCCGCACGCCGATCGCATCGAACAGCGCGTTGCCTAGAGCCGCTGCGGTGGGTCCCATAGAGCATTCTCCTGAACCGAGTGAGGGTTGGTCGGGGTGGTCGATGATCTCGATCTGGATGTGCGGCACTTCGCTGAACCGGATGATGGGGTAGGTCTCCCAATCACTCGAGGTAACCCGGCCATCTGCGAACCGCACTTCTTCCTTCAAGGTCCAACTCACAGATTGAATGGCACCACCCTCGATCTGGTTGAGCACACCATCTCGGGTGATCACTGCGCCCACGTCGACGGCAATCCATAACCGATCTACTCGAACGGTTTCCTCAGCAGTGATGTCGGCTACCACCGCGCACCAAGCCCCGGAGTTCTTGTAGCGAGCAAACCCGAGTCCCCGTCCGGCTGATTCGCCGGAGAGACGATTGCCCCAGTCACTCATGACTGCAACTTTTTCTAGTACCGCGATGCCGCGCGGATCACTGAGTTGGCTTAAACGGTAGGTGAGTGGATCTACGTCGAGTTGGTGTGCAATGTCATCGATATGTGATTCGAGTGCAAAGACGTTCAGGTGCGCACCGAGCGAGCGCAAAGCAGATGCCCTGATCGGCATGACGTCGAGCCGGTGGATCGAGCCGGTAATCGTTTCAATGTCATAGAGCGGGCGCCCATTGCGTGCTGTGCCCCCTCCGGTTACTAACGGCGGATCATTCGAGGGAGGGATGGGTATGCCGTCCGCTTGGTCACCGAAAGCCAGAAGAGAGGGCGAACTCAGAGTGCTTGGCCGGCTGGAATGCCCATTCCCGTAGCCGTTCCAGTCCCAGCTGGTGATTTTCCCGTCGGCAGTGAAAGATGCAGCGAGATCAACGACCATTGCCGGCCCAAATGGTCCCCAACCCAACTCATCTTCTCTCGTCCACGAGACCAAGACGGGTGAACCAGGAACCGAGCGGGCCAAGAGCACCGCATCGTAAGCGGCATCATCTGCTGGATTGTGGCCGTAGCAGCCGGCACCTTCGACATGGTGCACGGTGATTGATTCGATGTCGTGGTTGAGCGCTCGGGCCAGGTCGGTGCGCAGTGGATATACGCCTTGGGTGTGTGACCACACCGTGAGTTCATCGCCGCGCCACTGCGCGATGGCCGTTGAGGTTCCGATTGAACCGTGCGCAATGAACGGACGCGAATAACGCGCGGACAGTGTGTGATCGGAATTCTCCGCAGTGGCGTTGTCTGTAGTCGCCTTTTCCATCAGCGGCGCATCGACCGTGGGCGCGGTAACGACAAACTCGACGAGGTCAGCGTGAGAAAGCGCATCGCTCGTTCCGGTCCACGTGATCGCCTGAGCCAGTATTTCAGCGGCCTCGATCGCATGGATCTCCGAATCAGCCACTACTCCGGCAAAGGAACCGTCGATGACCACCGATTGCACGCCGAGGTGCGCGCTGGTGATGGCTACGTCGACCTGGTCAATGGTTGCTCCGCGAAAAGGTGGGCGAATCACGCGACCAAATGACTGCGAAGGGAAACGCAGGTCTTGGAGGTAGCGGGGTCGACCGAGAATTTTGTCGGCCAGATCGATCCGGGGGAGATCGGTGGTCTCGCTCGCGGGAGTGACTCCTCCGGTGAGGTCTGCAGTTGCAACGTCGAGATCAACATTAAGAGCCATATCCCAATACGTCAGCGTTCGAGCGCCGTCAGTGAATTCTCCGTTGACGAGCTGAACCTGATCGCTTCCCATGTGTTGGCGGGCTTCAGTGAGAAAGAGCTCGCGCACCCGATCGCAGACTTGTGCAAGAGCAGAACCAGAGTGCTGAACGGACAAGCTGCCGGCGGTAAAGCCCTCATCAGGGCTGATCACAGTTGTGGGCGCCACCATGCGCACCTGAGCTGGATTAAGTCCGAGACCGCGAGCCACAACAAGGGTTAGCGCTGTCGAAATACCTTGTCCCAGTTCACTTTTTCCGGTCAGTGCCTCTACGGCCTCATCATCAGTGAACCGGATCCAGTCCGAGAGCAGCGGGTTCGCGGTGAGGGATGGCGAAAGGTTCGCGGGGGCGTTCATGGGTTCGATGCCTTAACGACTGCGTCGATGATTCGGTTGTGCACACCGCACCGGCACAGATTGCCATCGAGGGCTGTGCACACAGACTCTCGATCGAGCATGGCGCCACCTGCACGAGCCGCATCGACCAAGGGTGCTGCTCGCATGATGATCCCGGAAAGGCAGTAGCCGCATTGGCCGGCTTGGCAGTCAATCAACTCCTTTTGGACCGGGTGCGGCTCATCTCCGAGAGACATGCCTTCGATGGTGGTGACGCGCTTGGTACCGACTGACCACATGGGTGTATCGCAGGAATGGACCGGGATTCCATCAAGGTGGACCGTGCATGCGCCACACGTTCCAGCACCACAGCCAAACCGAGTGCCAATAAGGCCGAGTGAGTCACGGAGCACCCAGAGCAGGGGAGTCTCAGGGTCGCAGGTCACCTCGCACGAAGTTTCGTTGACAAGCACCGAGTATGTCTGTTCCACGTTGCCCATCACCTCACTTCAGCTTTCCTCAACGAGTTTTAGCAATCGATTGCGAAAGCCTAGAACACTACGTCATTATTGTCCTCGTAACGGGGCCGAAATTCAGCACACAAGGAGTCAGTCATGGCGCAGCGCATTTCATACGTCCCGTTTGATCAGGTAGACGAGGCCATGCAGGCCGAATTGGTGCGTTGCGCAGAACATGGCACGCCACGCCCGGAGTCCTCCGCAGTGCGTGCCCACTCCATGAACTCGTTCTGGTTCTTTGCCGACTCGTGGAAGAAGCTGTTCCATGAGGGTGTAGTCGATCACGCCACCAAAGAGTTATGCCGCGTCTACATTTCGCGAACCGTCACCTGCGAGTTCTGTGGAAACCAGCGATCAGAAAAAGCAATAGGCGCCGGGCTGCAAGAAATGCAGTACGACGACCTCCTCAACTTCGAGAACTCGGAGCTGTATTCACCCGAGCAGAAGGCGGCTCTGCGGTATGCGCAGGCAATCGCTTGGGGTCCGAGCAGTGTTGACATGGATCACATGTGGTCCGAGCTGCACGCGCACTATTCAGAAGAGGCGCTCGTAGAACTTGGTTGCTGTATTGGTCTCACCTTCGGACAGCAGAGCTGGATCCGACTCCTCGGTATTGACCACCACGAGTACATGGCCGGAACCGCGGCCTCCATGGCACCGGGTTTTGAGGACCGTGGCGCGCTTGAGGAGACCAAGGCGCAGGGCGATTACTGGGCTAAATCTTCGGCTAGCTAAGAATTTTTGCCGGCGATTCAAGTAATCCGATAAAGACCTTCATCCATTCAGCTGCGGTCGCTCCATCGATGGGGCGGTGATCAACCGACATTGTCACGTTCATCACGTGGCCGATGGCGATCTCATCGCCCACCACAACCGGCATCTTGCGTGCTGCACCGATGGCCAGGATGGAGGAATGCGGTGGATTGATGATCGCCGCAAACTCCTCAGTGCCAAACATGCCGAGGTTGGTCACGCTGGTGCTGCCACCTTCTAGTTCGTGCTGGCGAAGAGCACCGGCCCTGGCCCGAGTGGCAAAGTCTTTGGTGGCGATTGCAATCTGGCGAAGGGTCATAGCGTCAACGTCGCGGAGAACCGGTGTGACGAGTCCTTGCTCGGTGGAAATCGCCACCGAAATGTCGACCGTGCCAAACATCCGAATCGCTTCATCAGTCCAAATCACGTTGACTGTTGGAATCAAAGTGTGCGCACGGGCTACGGCTTTTAGGACAAGATCGTTGACGGAGACCCGCAACTCTTCACCCTCGTTGATCTCCGCACGCAATGCGAGGAGCCGATCTACGTTGGCGCTGCCGCGAAGGTAGAAGTGCGGTGCTGTCTGCTTGCTCGAAGTGAGTCGAGCTGCAATAGCTTTGCGCAGCCGTGAATGCGGAATATCGGTGTAACCCGCGGCATTAGCCGTTGGTGCAGGTGTGGATGCAGCTGCTGGCGCTACAACTGTTGCCGGAGCAGCCTCAACATCGCGCCTGCGAATCCGGCCATTTGGACCGGTGCCGGTCAAGGTGGCTAGGTCGATGCCACGCTCGCGTGCAAGCCGCCTTGCAAGTGGGCTAGCAAAGAGGCGATCGCCCTGTGTGGTGTCGATGGCATCAAGCGGACTGGCTATCTCAACCGGTGCTGCAGCGGGTGCGGCCTTTGCCGCTGCGTCTGAAAGACCAAGTGCTGCAAGAGCTGCATCAACGTCGTCCACTTTTTCACCGGGAGTTGCGATCAGTGCAATGGGTGCGCCGATAGCAACTTCGGCACCCTCAGCAACGAGTGTGCGCACGATGTAGCCAGCGGACTCTGCTTCAACGTCAACCACGGCCTTATCTGTCTCGATGGTCGCGATAATTTCACCGAGTGGGTACTCGGTGCCAGCTGCAACTGGCCAGATGGAGAGAACAGCGCTGGTCGCGCCAGCAGCAACTTCAGGCATGCGCAGCAGTTCAGGCATTGCCATCTCCCATCATGGCGCGCAGCGCGCTCTCTACTTCTTCGTTCTTAGCGATGGCTGCTCGCTCCAGCACCTTGCTGATGCTGGGAGAGGCCTCACCACCGGTCACACGCTGCACCGGCTGATCGAGCCAATCGAAGAAGCGACGCTGAATCTCATCAGCGAGCCAGCCACCGTAGGAGGTTCCGCGTGCGCCTTGTTCGGCGATCAACACGTTGTTGGTCTTCTTGATACTTTCACCGATGGTGTCCCAGTCGATGCTCGCGCGATCAAGCCAGCGCAGGTCGATGACCTCCGCGTCGATGTCGCCAACGTTTGCGACTGCGTCGAGCACGTAATTGGTCATGGCCAGGTAACTGATGACCGTCACTTCGGAACCTGCTCGCACGATCGCAGCTTTGCCAACGGGCAGGTAGTAGTCGTAGTCCTCAACTGGGCCAATGCCGGTTGAGTTGTAGAGATCAACATGTTCAAGAACGACGACAGGATCCTGGCAGGCCAGCGCCGTATTCATCAGCCCCACATAGTCATAGGGGTTCGACGGAGCAACGATGCGCCATCCCGGGTTGGTCGCCATGATGCCGGCTGGGTCCATTGAGTGCTGGGATCCGTAACCGGTGCCCATGGCAACTTTGCTGCGCAGCACTACGGGCACATCGCCGGTGCCACCGAACATGTGGCGGGCTTTACCGATTTGGTTGAACAGCTGATCGGCTGCAACCCACATGAAGTCGGCATACATGAACTCGATAACTGGGCGGTAGCGACCATCGAGCGCCATGCCACCGGCGAGGCCAGTAAAAGCGTTTTCGCTGATTGGAGTACCGAGAATGCGGTCGGGGTAAGCGTCTTTCAGGCCCCGCGTTGCACCATTGGTACCACCGTTGAGGCGATGGATGTCTTCGCCCATGACCACAATGCGCTCATCGAGTTCCATGCGACGGCCCATCACACCGGCCACCGCATCAATGAACTTCACCTCTGCGAGTTCACCTGTGAACTCAGCGCGATCTTCGAAGCGAGCGCCGTTGAGTTCGGCGAGATCACCGCGGACTCCAACATTCACAAAGTTGTGATCGGGCCATTCAGATGGCTTGATACGGCGCTCGTCGGGTTTGCCGCCAGGAAGCGGTTCGAGTAGTACGGATGTCACCTCAGCCATGGTGGCTTGGGCATTGGCAATGAATGCGTCGATCTGGTCTTGGGTCACGATGCTGCGACGAACCAGGTTGCGAGATACCTGATCGATCGGGTCGCGTGCCCGCCAAGAGGCTTCTTCTTCCTTGGTGCGGTAACGAAATGCGCTGCCGGGGAAGGGGCCGTTCTGGTGGAAGAAGCGGTAGACATCGGCCTCAATGACAGCAGGTCCGCGGCCAGAGCGCATGTATTCGAGTGCTTCTTGCATGGTGAGGTAGACGGCGAGGGGATCCATGCCATCGACTTTCCAACTGGGGATGCCGAAACCGGGGCCGCGACCAGAGAGCCGG
>CAIXFB010000351.1 GCA_903918595.1 uncultured Actinomycetes bacterium | reverse complement strand
CTCGTCAGCGCCGGTCCGGCACGATTCCGGTAGGAAAGTTCAATGCGGGCCAAAAACTCAACGCGGCCTTCACTCTTGGCTCGATCATCGTCATGTTCGTTACCGGATTGATCATGTGGCAGAACTCATTCTTTACCGATGACATCCGGACCGGTGCAACGTTTGTTCATGACTGGCTGACTTTTGCCATCGTTGCCGTTGTTGCGGGGCACACCTGGATGGCCATGAACGACGTAGAAGCTCGTCGCTCAATGCGTACGGGTACAGCCAGCGTGCGGTGGGCGCAACGCGAGCACTCCCAATGGGCAGAAGAAGAACTTGACGGTATTGAACAACGCCAAGCGGCCGAACGCTAGATCGGCGAATTGCCCAGCCAGAAATCCATCCACCGAATGAATATCAGACCAAGAACGATCAAGTAACTCGCACCGATCAACACCCAGCGCAAAGCTGCGATCGTGTCTGCGATCGAGCCAGGGGTGTCACCTTTACTGAAGCGGGCCGATGCTGCATTTTCTGCTGTGACGATCCAGAAGATCGCAATGGTCACGGTCCACACAACCATGCACCACGGGCACAAAGCACCAATCGAGTAAAGGCTTTGCGATACGAGCCAGACCACAAAACCCATGCCGGCAAGTGCCCCAACATTGAGGCCCAACCAGATCCATCGTGGGATCTGCACCTTTGATGCCAGAAGAACACCGATGGTGACCACGACGGCGAAACCACCGAGTCCAATGATCGGATTAGGAAAACCAAAGACCGAGGCTTGTTCGGTAACAATGACCGAACCACACGACAACACCGGGTTGATATCGCAGGCGGGTGAGTAGTTCGGGTCAGAGAGAACCGCAATCTTGTCCATGGTCAACTGGAAAGAAGCAATCCAACCGATCAATCCCCCGATGATGAGCACCCATGGAGTTGTGCGGTAGCGCGAAACTGTCATGAGTGCATTCTCCGCTACACACCAACGATGTCGGACAGCGCCTCAAGGAGTCGCTCAACATCGCTGATAGACGAGTACGGAGCCAATCCAGCCCGGATTGCACCAGCCTTGCCAAGACCCAGCCATTCGCACGGCTCGATGCCGTAAAAGGAGCCGGCGGGCGCATTGATGCCCCGTCGGGCAAGTTCAAAGGACACGGCAGCGGAGTCATGACCATCGAAAGTGAAGAATTCGGTGGGGGTGCGGTGTTGAGCCTGCGAATACAACCGCACACCAGGAATAAGGGCTAAGCCCTCGCGGAGGTGGGCATGCAGGCCCTCCTCGTAGGTCTCCAAAGCGTTCATCGAACGTTCGATTCGGGCACGACGCGACATCGTGGTTTCATCGCCGGGAACCAAATCAGCGAGCACGTCAACTGCAGCAACCACGCCAGCGAGTAATTCATAGGGCAGCGTGCCCAACTCGAATCTCTCCGGCACATCTTCGGTGCTGGGTTTCAACTTGTCGGGGTGAAGTGACTCGAGGAGGGCTGGTGATGCTGCGAGCACACCGATGTGGGGGCCGAGGAACTTGTACGGGCTGCACGCGTAAAAGTCAGCACCAATCGCTTCTATATCGATGAACGCGTGCGCGGTGAGGTGCACTCCGTCAACAAAGAACAATGCATTACTGGCGTGCACGATCTCACCGATCGCCGCCAGCGGAGGCCGCGAGCCGATCACGTTCGATGCACCTGTGATGGCAAGTAAGCGAGTGTTTTCGTTGACCAGGGAACGCACCTGCTCAAGACTGATCTCGCCCGTCTTGGGATCAAAGTCAATCCATCTGACGGTTGCACCCGCCCGCTCGGCGTAGGTGACCCACGGGCGTACATCGCCATCATGATCAAGCCGGCTCACGATGATCTCATCGCCTGGTGCCCAATCCTTTGACAGCGTTCGAGCAACCATGAAGGCAATCGACGTCATGCTGCGGTCGAAGACGATGCCGCGCGGGTCCGCTCCTAGTAGATCGGCCATTGCCTGGCGAGCAGCAACAACGATGTCGTCGGCATTGCGCCCTGCCTGCGTTTCCCGAGCACGATTAGCGAGTTCGCCCTTCATGGCAGAGGCCATCACGTCGGCAACGATGTCGGGGGTTTGGGTGCCCCCGGGACCATCGAAGAATGCAGTACCGGATTCAAGGGCTGGCATGCGCGCCCGCAGGCGGTCAACGTTGTAGGTCACAGCCACAATCTAGGACCTGGACGCGCGAGTTCTCTCACGCAGGCGTGACATCCCACCACAATGTTGCCACCTGACTCGGGGTCGCATCTTGTTGATCCAGTAGTGCAGCGGCAACCTCAGCGTCGCGATCCTCCGTGAGGCACAGCCGGATTCTGGCGTACTTGATCCGATCAGCCTCTGGCATCGAAACGCGGTTTCCCCACGTTTCATCCGTCCACACCTCAAGGTGCGCAGCAAAGCCGGCGGCCAGAGCAATTCCATGCACATCATTGGCTGTGGGTGATGTTGGACGATCAAGATCCCAGAAGTGCTTCCAAAGTGCGTTCATATTGCTCAGCGGATGCGTCACCAGAATTTCAAGCACTACGCGACTTCGGGCGTGATCGTTCAGCTCCGTTAAAAGCGGCACGATGTCGGCCACGTTGTAAGCGACGTGATGGCACACCACCACATCACAGATCGGTGTTTCGTCTGCAACGGCGGGCCAGTCCCCCAAAATTTCGTGATGGGTAACTCCGCGGGCTGTGGCAGCAGCTGCAAATGCGTCGAGCATTTCCTGCTGATGATCGACAGCGACCACGGTGCCCGCCGGGGGTACGAGTGCAAAGGCAGCTCGCCCTCCACCACTGCCCACGTCGAGCACGCTGCCACCGGGTTCTAGCGCCTCGCGCGCGATTCGATGCGAGGTTGAATCAGCCACCTCTTCGGCAACGGTGAACATTGCAACCGGATGTACCCACGGTGACTCAGGGGCTTGACTCAGAATCTCTTCAGGGATTGCCCACGACTCAAGATCGGTTCGCCATTGCTCGGCCAGCGCGTTCAGGTCATTGCTCATGCCCGCATGGTACCCCCTGGGGTATTTGGGCCCCGCCCGTTACCGACGCATCGTCGAACAGTGTCAGCAAAGGTCCTCGTTAAGGTTCAGATATGTCTTCGGGTGCTGCACAGTCAGATGCGCACCCGCTCAGTGCACTCATCGGTGGTGTCCGCGGTGCTTTGGAAAGCATCCTGCCGCCACTTGCATTTGTTACCACCTACGTCGCCCTTGGCGGTGACAGCGAAGAAGCGCTCACCTGGGCAATTGCTGCTGCCGTTGTCCTTGCCCTGGGTTTTGCAGCCTGGCGCCTCGCCGAGCGCAAGCGGCCCACCCGCGTACTGGGTTCACTGCTCGTGGTCGCATTGGGCGCCTACATTGCTGCCCGGACCGGAAGTGCAGCCGCATTCTTCTGGCCACGTGTGCTGCTCAATGTGTTATCGGCTCTCGCCTTCGCGGTGGCGAATGTTTTCCGTTGGCCTCTTCTTGGCGTGATCATCGGCCCGATCGTGGGCACAGGCATGAAATGGCGCAAGGATCCTGATCTGCTGCGCGCTTACAGCCGCGCTTCATGGCTCTGGGTGCTGCTGAACCTTGTGCGCGCCGCGGTGCTGTTCCCCCTCATTGAGGCAAATGCCCTCTGGGGCCTGGCTGCATCGGGGGCGTTCTTCTACCTACTCGTGCTCGCGACAGTGTTTGCTTCGTGGGCGATCATCAAGAAGTCACTGCCTGAGGGTCACCCGGGAATCAGGCAACCGCGCATCACTCGCTCTGACATGTAGGGCACCAATACAGTTTGCGACCCGTCATATCAGCCATCAGCACCGCTGCATCGCAGAGATAGCAGTCCTTGCCCTCCCGGCGATACACATAGACCTCGCCACCGTGGCGATCAACGCGTGCTGACCGTCCCATCACCTCGGGCAAGTGCTCTGGCCGCACGGTGTCGATGCGCCCTTTTTTGCTGCCCTGTGACATCAACATCATGAGGTCTGTCCAGATCGCGTCGAATTCGTTGCGGCTGAGCTGATTGCCGCGCCTAAACGGTGAGATGTTGTGCCGAAACAGAACTTCAGCCCGATAAATGTTTCCGACCCCGGCAAACACCCGCTGATCCATCAGCAAGACACCAATGCTGGACTTGCTGCGACTCACTCGCTCCCACGCCGGCTCAGGATCAGATCCGCGAATGGGATCAGGGCCGATTTTGGTCAGTGCGTAGCGCATCTCATCAGCGTCGAGCACTTCACATTTGGTGGGTCCGCGTAGTTCGGCATAACCAACCTCATTCCATAGCCGCAACCGAATTTGACCGAAGGGCTCGGGCAATTCACCTTTAGCAATGCGCCATTTTCCGAAAAGCCCAAGGTGAATATGCACCCAGAGCTCGTTATCGAATCCAAGAAACAAATGTTTCCCGTGCGCCTCGGACTTCACCAGCACAGCGCCGGTGATCAGGTCGGCACCGGATGTGAATCGCCCTTGCGGACTATCCGCGTGCACCGAGGTTTTGAGGAACATCCGGCCCAGCCTGCGCGCCTGATTGTGAATAACGTTGCCTTCAGGCACCGCTCAACCAGCTGCCATCTCGTTGCTGATCGCAGCAACAAATGTGTCGATGTCGGCCTCGGTGGTATCCCAAGCACACATCCACCGCACCTCACCGGTCTGGTGATTCCACACGTAGAAATGGAAATCCTCTTGCAACCGCTCGGTCACCGCCATCGGCAAAACCGCAAAGACCGCATTCGCTTGCACAGGTTGGGTAATGCTCACACCCGGGATAGAACGCACCCCCTCCGCGAGTCTCGCAGCCATCGCATTGGCGTGGGTGGCGTTTCGCAACCACAGATCGTTGTCGAGTAACGCGAGCAACTGCGCGCTGATGAACCGCATCTTGCTGGCAAGTTGCATATAGGTCTTGCGTACAAAAGGAACCGCTGCTGCATATTCCGGGTTGAGTACAACCACGGCCTCACTCAACATCGCGCCGATCTTGGTGCCGCCAAAAGACACAATGTCGACGCCCGCATCGGTGGTGAATGCACGGAAGGGCACTCCCAAACTGGCGGCCGCGTTGGAGATCCGAGCACCATCAAGGTGCAGAGTGAGCCCCTGACCGTG
>CAIXFB010000350.1 GCA_903918595.1 uncultured Actinomycetes bacterium | reverse complement strand
TCCAAGACGGCGAGCCGTCTCGCGCACGTCGATCACGGCACGCTCCCGCACCGCCTCTCCGGGCTCACCGAGCGGAAACCAGACCGAATCGGGAGTGCCTGCGTGCGCATGCACGAGGACGAGATCGGGATCCAGCGCGCGTACCAGGTCACTCGCGTTGTGTGGCAAGGCAGGACTGATATGTGCCCGACCCGCGAATGCGCGGGCGAACTCGACTGGACCAATCAGCACGATCGACGGGAGGGTGTCGAGTGTCACGGAGCGGCGCGGCAGCAGCAGGCGGTGTGATCCCACGCGCAGGCTTGCTTCACGCGGTTCAAGCACCGTGGTGCTCGCCACCCTCTGGATCGCGGTAGCACGCATGGCGCGTCGGGAGCGGCGCATGCGCAGCAAGGTGACGGGGAGAGCGAACAACTGCCGGCGACTCTGCCCGGCATCGATCACGAGTTGTCCGACCGTCATCGTGAAGGAGCCCTGCAACCGGGCCAGTGACCGCTCAGCGTCCTCGGCACGTGTGCGCGCCTCCTCGAGTGCGTCGAGGAGTGCGTGATCGTCGGGCTCGCGCAGCTCATCCATCACGAGCCTCCATCCCATCGCCACGCGACGGTGCCGTCGACAACCAGTGCGTGATGGCGTCGGCGATGCGCTCTCCTGCGTGACCGTCCCACAGGGCGATGTTGGCGGCAACGGGTGGTGCAGACCCGAGGATCACATCAACTTCACCGACTGCGCTCTGCGCGGTGGCAAGGCGATTGGTGCCATGTGTGATCGTCACGGGGCGTTCGGTGGTCGTGCGCACGGTGACGCACGGCACGCCCAGATAGGAGGACTCCTCCTGAACACCGCCGGAGTCGGTCAGGACCAGCCGTGCTCCCTCGAGCGCGGCCAGGAAGTCGGAGTAGGCGAGGGGTTCGACGACGCGCACGCCGGGCAGCTCGCGTGCGGTGGTGAGGGCCCGCTGCGAACGCGGATGCAGCGGCAGCACCACGGGCAGCCGCATGGCGGTATCACGCAGGACCGCGAGCATGGCTGCGGCGGCATCGGGATCGTCGACGTTGCTGGGTCGATGGATGGTGGCCAGTGCAAAGTCGCCCGTCAACCCGAGGGCGGTCCGGCGAGCCGCGAAGTCACCGACTTGCTGGGCCCGCACGACGGAGTCAATCATCGGATTGCCCACCTCGACCACGCGCTCGTCAGCGAGTCCTTCGGCGCGCAGGTTCGGCCATGCATCGGGCGACGTCACGAGAAGAAGGTTGCACATGTGATCGACGAGGCGACGGTTAATCTCTTCGGGCATGGTGGTGTCGTGACTGCGCAGTCCCGCTTCTACATGGGCGACCGGAATGTGTAACTTCACCGCGGCGAGTGCAGCTGCCAGAGTGGAGTTGACGTCGCCGTACACGATGACGAGAGCCGGACGGTGCTGCACGAGGACCGGCTCGATCGCCGAGAGGATGGCTGCTGTCTGGAGCGCATGGCTGCCAGAACCGACGGCCAGATCGATGTCCGGTGTGGGCATCCCCACGGCGGACATCATCGCTGCCGACATTGCGTCGTGGTAGTGCTGACCGGTGTTGACGACCTGCTGGCGCACTCCGCGCGCCGACAGCGCCCGGATCACAGGAGCGGCCTTCGGCATGTTCGGGCGGGCGCCGACCACGTGCATGACCTCGACATCGAACAGGTTCGTCAACTCCCTAGTGATTGACCCCTCGGACGCCGACTTCGTGTTGACGATCCATAGCTGGATGAGAACGCGCGTACCGTGTGGCCATGCGCGCGCTCAGCCTGCCCTGGCTCATCGGTGCCGCGGGAGTTCGAGTGCGAAGCGAGCCTGATCGTATCCGGATGCGGCTCAACGTCTTGCTCCCTTCGCACAGATCGAATGTCGTGGGTTTGCTCGATCTCGCCGTGGCCCGGGACGACCTGCCCGAGGCCCGACGCCTCCTCGGGCTCGTGTCGCTCGACGACCCGCAGCAGGCGTCGGTCCACGCGGCAGTCGAGCTGCTTGCGGGAGAGATCACGGCAGCGGAGGCTACGGCCCGTGGGGTGCTGCAGACGCCGACTGCGGGCACACATGGCCGCGCGGCGCGAGCGCGTGCGCATCGGGTGCTACGCCGCGCCCGCGCGCTGCGCGACGAGCTCGGCCACACACCAGGAGATGGTGCACCCACCGTCGTTACCGCAGGTGCACCCCGGGCTGACCGACAGCAGCGGCAACTGCATGGGCCAGTTCATGGGCCAGTTCATGGGCCACTGCGGGTGCTGCACGTGGTCAAGAACTCACTGCCGTACGTGCAGGCCGGCTACACCCTGCGCACCCACGCGATCCTGCGCACCCATCGCGCGCGCGGCATCGATGCGCAGGCGATCACCCGCCTCGGCTTCCCCGTCGTGCAGGGCTACCTTGGCGCACGCAGTGACGTCATCGACGGAGTGCGCTATCGCCGACTACTGAGTGCGCGCGGGTCCGATGTGCAGGAGTACGGTCGACGACTCACCGGCCTGGCCCGAGCGCAGGGTGTCGACGTGCTGCATGCGGCCACCGATCACGTCAACGGTCAGGCGGCCATGATCGCTGCCGATGCCCTCCATCTCCCGCTCGTCTACGAGGTGCGTGGCTTCCTTGAGGACTCCTGGGCCTGTCGCCACGGGGGAGACGATCAGGCGTCGTCAACGGATCGGTACCGGTGGTCACGCGAGCGGGAGACCGACGTGATGCTCGCTGCTGACGCGGTGATCACCCTGAGCGACACGATGGCTGCCGAGATTACGTCCCGCGGAGTTCCCCGTGACCGGATCTGGATCGTGCCGAACGGTGTCGACGACACCTTTCTCACCGAGCCGCGCACGCAACGCGTCATGCAGCAAGCACTGGGCTTGTCACCGGAGCGTGTGTGGGTGGGAGCGGTCACATCGCTCCACTCGTTCGAGGGGCTGGCCACTCTCCTTGCGGCCATCGAACGTGCGCGCAGTGCCGGCCGTGACGTGGGAGCCGTCATCGTCGGCGATGGGCCGGCGCGGCGAGAGTTGCAGGCATCGAGTCCGTCGGACGGAAGCGTTCGCTGGATCGATCGTGTTGCTGCGTCATCGGCGCGAGACTGGTACGACGCCCTCGATGCCGTCGTCGTCCCGCGCGATGACCTGCGGGTGACCCGACTAGTCACCCCGCTCAAGCCGGTCGAGGCACTGGCCCGCGGGCGCCTGGTCATCGCCAGCGACCTGCCCGCACTGCGGGAGGCCACCGGTGGCCACGCTCGATTCGTGCCGCCCGGCGATGCCGAGGCACTGGCTGCGGAGTTCGACCTGATCGACGAGCATCGCGATCTCGGCCGCCAGGGACGTGCGTGGGTGGGCGAACATCGACGCTGGTCGCAGGTGTGCGAGGGCCATCTGGCCGCCTATGCTTCCGTTGTCGGTTGATGGTGTCGGTGGTGAGGGGCTTGTATGGATAGTCCTGCGCAGCGTGCGCAGGCTTCGGGACTGCAGCGGGTCGGCGTCAGACCGACTCTCGCCAACTACCTGGGCTCGTTGTGGCAGCGCCGTGATTTTGTGCGTGTGTACGCACGGGCGAAGACGCAGGCGGGTCATCGTGCCCGACGGCTGGGTCCACTCTGGGAGATTCTCGATCCGCTCACCACCATGGTCACCTACTGGGTGCTCTTCGGTGTCCTACTTGGCGCGCGCGCTTCCGTAGAGAACTACCTGGGGTTCTTGGCAGTGGGAGTGTTCACCTTCGCGGTGATCCGTCGCTCACTGCAGTCCGGCTCACGCTCCATCTCCGCCAACCGCGGCATGCTCACATCGCTGCCCATCCCCGCCGTGGTGCTCCCGACCTCGGCGGTCATCCAGCAGGTGCGTGCGTTCGTCGTATCGCTGCCCGTTCTGATCGCCGTTCTGTTGATCACAGGTGAGCCGATCACGTGGTCTTGGCTCCTCGCGCCGGTGGCCGTTCTGCTCATCGTGCCGTTCGCCTGGGGCAGTGCCCTGCTCCTAGCGCGGGCGCTCAGTCATACCCCCGACATCGGCGGAGTGCTGCCACTGGTGCTGCGACTGTGGGGGCTTGCCTCAGGGGTCATGTTTCCCGTCACCGAGCGCGCGGCCCAGCTCGACCTTCCCACGTGGATTGAAGGCATCCTCCTCTACAACCCGGGTGCGGTGTACCTCGCGGTGATGCGCGATGCGCTGTTGCACAGTTACGACTCCCCCGGCGGAGCGGGAAACTGGCTGGCGGCAGCGCTGTGGTCGGTGACGGCACTCGTGGCCGGTGTTGTGGTGTTCTGGCGAGGGGAGGGGTCCTATGGACGCGACTGACGCCCCCACCTCACTGCGACTGCTGCTCGATGATGTGCATGTGTCCTATCGCGTCCTCTCGCACGGACGCCTCGCACCACGGCGACCGATCCGGGTCGAAGCTGTGCGGGGGATCAGCCTGGAGGTCCGCGCGGGCGAGAGCGTGGGTGTCATCGGACGCAACGGCGCCGGCAAGTCGACCCTGCTGCGCGCCATGGCCGGACTACTGCCCACGGACCGTGGCGCGGTCTATGCCTCGTCGACCCCTGTGCTCCTCGGTGTGGGCAAGACTCTCGTGCCGAAACTGTCGGGGCGCGAAAACATCGAACTTGGCTGCCTGGCGCTCGGGATCGCGCGCTCCGACGTTGCCGAGCGCACGCAGGACATCATCGCCTTCTCCGGCCTGGCCGACAGCATCGACCGGCCTATGTCGACCTACTCCTCGGGTATGACCGCCCGGTTGAAGTTCGCAATCGCGTCCTCGGTCGAGCACGACATCCTGCTGCTCGATGAGGCACTAGCCACGGGAGACATGGAGTTCAAGGAGAGCAGCATCGCGCGCATGCAGGAGCTGCGTGCGCGAGCGGAGGCGGTGATCCTTGTCAGTCACTCGATGTCGTCGATCAGGGCCTCGTGTTCACGAGTGGTCTGGATCGAGAAGGGCGCAGTGCGCGCGGATGGTCCGCCGGAGGAGACCATCGATCAGTACGTGGTGGAGAACAAGCGGCGAAGGCACAAGCAGGGGAACTCCCGACCATGACGCGCCTGCGAATCGCCGTCATGACCGTGGTGCACCATCCGCTCGACACCCGCATCTTGGTACGGCAGATCTCAGCGCTGATCGATGCGGGGCACGACGTCACCTATGCGGCACCGTTCTCCGCCTTCGACGTTGACATTCCGCCCGGTGTGCGCGGCATCGACCTACCGCGATCTGCGGGGCGACGTCGACTCGCGGCCATGCGGGCGGCACGCCGTGTGTTCCGTGAACTCACCGATCGGAACGACATCTTCATCCTGCACGACCCCGAGCTCGTCGTGGCAATGACCGGAGTGCACCACACGGCTGTTGTCTGGGACGTGCACGAAGACACGGCAGCGGCCGTCGGCTACAAGGACTGGATCCCCGCGGGACTGGACCGTGCGGTGGCATCGGGTGTCCGGCTGATGGAGCGGTGGGCGGAGAGCCGCCACGACCTGTTGCTGGCGGAGACGGGCTACACCTCTCGTTTTCGCCGGCCGCATCCGGTGGTGCCCAACTCGACGTTGATCGATCACGGTGCACCTCCCCCCGGACGAGGTCGTGCCGTGTGCGTCAGCACGCTGACTCGCGCGCGCGGGGCGCTGGATCTCATCGAGGTCGGTCGCCTGCTGCGTCCGCACGGGATCGTCCTGGACGTGATCGGGCCGGCGGCGCCCGAGGTGCGTGAGCAGTTGTCGAGCGCAGACCTCGCCGGCGACATCCGCTGGCACGGGCGCCTCGCCCACGCCGACATGCTCGATCGGGTGCGCGGCGCAACCTGCGGTCTCTCACTGCTGCACGATGAGCGGAACTACCGGCACTCCCATCCCACGAAGGTGTTCGAGTACCTCGCTCACGGGGTGCCCGTGGTCGCGACCCGGCTGCCCCTCGTGGTGGAACTGCTTGATGCGCATCAGGCGGGAATCCTCGTGCCGTTCTGCGATCCGGCGTCCACTGCCGCTGCGGTGCTCGCTCTGCATGAGGATGATGACCTGCGCATTGCGATGGGGCGCAATGGAATCGCGGCGGTCCGAGCGGAGCACAACTGGGAGCATGACTCCCCAACGTTCGTCGCGGCTATCGAGGCGGTAGCTCGCGCAGGTAGCCATGGGAGTCCATCCAGTCACCGGCGATAGCTTCGATGGCAGCGACCTCCTCCGGAGTGAGTGTCGTGCGCCATGCTCCTTCTCGTCCGTCGGTGATGTGATGCGACGTGATGCGCAGGCCCGGATCTATCCCAGATGATGCAACGTCCCGGACGCGTTCGCGCTGGCGCTCGGGTGCCACGAATGCGGTGATCCGTTCGACCTCCTCGTCGGTGACCGTGATGTCAAGGAAGTCGGCAAGCGAGCGCACCATGCCCGGCATATCTTGAGAGATCGTCTCGTATCTGCCTATCCATACGTGCTCTCTGCGCGTCCAGAACTTGTCGCCTCGCAGCTCGCGCTGCACGATGGCGCTCACTCCCGTGGGTCCGCGACGCTCGTGGTCGATCGGGTATCGACCCTTGCGAATCAGTGACGCCACCACGTCTCGCGGATCGCGGTAGGTGTAGATGTAGCGCGCCCCCCACGTTGGAAACACCTTGCTGCGCAGCGACGGCGAGAAGTGCACCTTCATCATGCGCACGTGCCGCGGCCGCAGGGCATGCAACCACAATTGCCGCGACGATGCGCCCATGGGAGCCGACACCGAGTGCCGGGAGCGGAGCAGTTCAAAGGCAGCTTGCCATGCGAGAGTGGAACCGGAGCGATGCTGACCGCAGACGATGACGATCACCGTGCGGCCTCGAGGTATGCCACGCACCGGCCTCCCAGATCTGCGATCTCGCGCGAGAGCTCCTTGGCGTTGGCAGGTGCGGGAGGACTGGGATCGACGCGAAGGTCTTCGACATCCCCGATCAGCGTCACGCGCCCCTCGGCCACCATCGCGGTGAGGAGGGAGACGTCTCGCTGGGCCCACACCTCCGCGAGACGCCACATGTCTTCAGGCATGGTGAGACGGGAGCCACGGTCCGGGCGATTTTGGAACACTTCACTCACGAGTCTACGTGCCCATCGCCCGCGATCGTCGACGTCGAGACCGGCCTGGGTCAACTGCTGCATGACCTCGCGAAGGAGCAGCGCCTCACCAGCGGTGACCCCCTCGTGCCGCGGGATGGGCGCGACCGCACCCAGTTCCGGATGACGTGCGAGGTCGACGCCGAGGGATCCCAGGAAACGCTGCCACAGAACGGTGGGATCTGCCGTCCTCGCAGGAACGGTCACGACCGACACTCGGTTCGCGCACCCGAGCCAGCGCTCGGCCAAGTCGGCGATCGCCTGTGACCGCCAGAAGTCCTGAGCGGGATCATCCTGCCACGAGTCCGGTGCCGCCTGTCGCTCCTCGTCCTTGTGGATGACGCCCTGGAGAAAGGTGGCGAAGGATGCAGCACGACCGTTGCGCACGCTCTGCTGCCAGGTCGATGGAAGGACGCGGCTCATCACCCGGGCGGTGATCACAACGTGGACCTCTGCGACGTCGAGGTAGGACAGCAAGCGCACGGCGGCCAACGGAGTGAGACTGGCGACCGCCTCACCGGACAACACCACATCGGTGTCAGCGCGGCGCAGCGCCCGGCGCAGTGCAGCCGCCCGATAGCTCGGTTGAAGTGTGGCGGCATCCAACAGCGCAGTCTCATGGTTGAGGCCGAGGTCGCCGGTGACGTCCCGCTGTGGATAGGTCAGGTCTGCGGGCGTCAACAACGCTGCGCTGGCCACCAGTCCGTGCTGCAGGTACGTCGTGCCCGACTTGCGCGGGCCGATATGCAGATGCAGTCGATGGGTCATCGGGTCACCCGCCGCATTACCGCGCGCGAGTAGCGCGCACCTCGCTGCCGGATGCGTCGCACGAGCTGCCCGAGGCGCGACCGATGCGATGTCTGTCGCTGGTAAACCGCAAGCACACGATCGGCCACAAGGTAACCGGCGAAGGCGGCATACGTGTACGGCTCGGGCTGCTCTGCCTGGCGAGCGGGAGTCAGCAGGTCGCGGTGATCGCCGACGATGTCAGAACCACCTGCCAACAGTGCGTCGGCGTCGACCTGCGCCCACGTTTCGAACACCCGCGCATGCTCCGGTGCCAGGCCTGGCCTGGTGCCCCCGGAGGGTCGCGCTGCGGGGTCGGGCATCCACCGGTGACCGCGTAGAGATCTCATCTGCGCGAGCGTCCGGCCCTGCTCCAGACCGTGCTGCGCTGCGCGGCGGACCACCTCGAGCTCCTCCATTCGCAAGGAGGTGTTGGCGCCAACTTCGTCCACCGTCGGACATTCACTGGGGAGGCCATCGAGTTTCGCGGCGGTTCGGAAACGGGACCACAGCTCACTCATCGGCGCATGCGAGGGTGGCACGATGACCGCGGTAATGGGCAGTCCCAGTCCCTGCCACCGACTGAGCAGACCCGGGTAGTCGTAGCTGCGCCAGAAGGTCGCGTGCGTGTCCGCATTCCATCGCGCCCACCGCTCTTCGGCCGGGATGTCGGGGCGCTCCCGGATACGACGTTCGACATACGTCTGAAGCGACTCGCGGTGCAGATTGCGCACATGCTGGGCCCAAGAGGACAGCACGACGTCTGGAAGGGCTCGGACGGTGGCGACCACCCTGATCGGGACATCGGGCAATCGGTCCAAGAAGCGCTGCGCGTCCTGCGCGGTCAGGCCGCCGAGCGCTTCGGACGAGAGGATCACGTCCCCCTGCCAGGTGCTGACCTGCCGAGCAAGGTCGGTGACGATGGTCTCGTCGACGTCGGCCCACTGATCCTCGGACTTGCCGTCCCGCATGCCGGGTATGGCATAGGTGGCCGAAACATGATTGTGTCGATCGACTCCCATCAGCGCGGTGGGGTAGAGGATGCCGGCCTCGGCGATTGAAGAAGACGTGGCGACGAGAGCCCGCTGCAGGAATGTGCTCCCTGTCTTCCGTGGACCGATATGGAGCACGATCGAGTGCGCCATTTACGTCAACCTCAGGACAGCACGGGAACGACTTGATAGGTGCTGTCGATCGCACCCACGCTGATCAGTGACATCGGCTTGTTACGCGACCCGCTCTCCACTGCGATGCCGTTTCCTTTGCGGGAAGTGATCGTGGTCGCGATGGTCAACTTGTTCGAGCAGCCGGGTGAGGTGCTCAGTGTGATCTGGGGGATCTCCAGGGAAAACGTGGCGTGATGCTGATCCGCACTGATGGTCCGGGTGATGGCGCCGTTCTCGCGCGTCGCCTTCGCGACGGCGCATGTCACACCGGCCTTGGCAGGCACCTGCGTGACGGTCATCGCGACGGACGCCGTCGCGGAACCGTTGATGTCACGCGAGGGCACCGACGCGCATACGTTCGGGTAGGTGGGTTCGATGCAGTTGCTGAATGAAATCTCAGCGACAGTGGTGGGCGTTGATCCCGCCCCCACGGTGACCGTCTTGCTCAGCGTGGCTGATCTTCCCGGCTTCAGGGCGATGTCTTTGGTGAGCAGACGGCTGCTCGTGGACCACATATCGAGTGGCTTGCTCACCTTCATCACCGAGACCGCACTACCCGTGTCGAGGGTGAGCGTGCCTGAGCCCGTTCCCGAGTCACACTTGCCGGGAGCGCAGATGTTCACGGTAGATGCACAGGTCCAGCGGCCCGGCTCGTTCACGCGCAGTACGAACGAGGCGACCGTGCGCCCCAGTCCGCCCTTCCAGAAGTTCCGGCCGGTCTCGATGCCGACTGTCTCCACACCCGACGGGCTCGTGCAGGAGAGCTCCTGGCCGAGGAAGAGTCGATCCGTGGTGTCCTTGACGGCGAGCGTGCTGGTGATGAAGCGCCGCTCCTTTGCTTGGGCAACGTCGAACTGGACCTCGAAGATGGATTGACGATGATGAGTCATCGGCTGCAGGGAGACGACGGTGGGCGACGTGTCCTGCGCTACTCCTTCCTCGGCGGCGGAGGTGGGGCTCGGGGCGATCAGACCTGCGGTCGTGACGGCGAGTCCTATGGCGAGCGTGCTGAACATCCGCTTCACGAATGACCTCCGAGAAGTAGGGAAAGGAAACGAGGTGCCATGGTGCACGAGATCAGGCTTCGAGACCTGACGCAGGGGTGGCAGGCGCGGGAGTGCGCACGCCGCGCAGGATTCCTAAGACGGTAAGGAATCCCAATGCGAGCAGGGTGACCCAGAAACCAGTGTCGAGGTTGAACGCTTGACCCTGGAACACCAAGAACACCCACAGCACCGCAATGACCCACAGCACCGTGGTGGTGTTGCGCGTCACGGCGCCAGCGATTCCGGCAAAACTTTCTGGCAGCGATTCGCCGATTGTGCGCAGTCCGTTCAGCACTGCGCCACGAACTGTGCGACCCGTACTTGTGTTGCTACTGAACCAAGCGGCCACGAGCAACACGATTCCGAGTACCACCGCTGAAGCCAAACCGTCGAGAAGGTATGCGGCGAAAATGGTCCAGAACGCTTCAGCGGCCGCACCGAAGAGCGTGCCTTCCAGCTGATTATTGAATGACGTTGCCGCTTGTGCCAGAGCAAACTGAAGTGCGATTCCCAGTACGACCAAGTAGCCACCGAGCACCGTGATGGTGCGCACTCGCCTGCGCGCCAATGCGAAGGAGAGTAGGAACAGTGCCGCAACTATGACAAGCGCCCACTCCAGAATCGGGTTGGTGAAGGCATAGATCGTGCGGATCTGTCCGAGTGCTGGTGAGGAGAAGAGGACGATCTCGCGGTTGTTATCGGGGATCGTGATATTTGCCGCCGCGGTGATTCCCTGGTCGACAAGGCGTTGTTGAATTCCTGTGACTAGTTCGCTGATATCGAGAACGAGGTCATCGCCTCGGATGTCTACTGGTCCTGATGGTTCGCCACTGAGAACTGCCACGAGGCTCTTTTGAGCAACTTCATTCAGTTGCCGCCACGCCTTCGCGAACTCCTCGGACGTGACCGCTCG
>CAIXFB010000349.1 GCA_903918595.1 uncultured Actinomycetes bacterium | reverse complement strand
CTGAAGGCACCCGTGCGTTCTTGGAGAAGAAGTTCGGTTCCAAGCCGGAGATCCTCGCTGCGAACCTGAAAGCTCTTGAAGCGGGCTGGTCGTACGGTGAGACCACTGAGGATTTCTCCATTCAGTACGAGGTGCGCCCGGCGCCCATGAGCACGGGCACCTACCGAAACATCACCGGCAACATCGCACTCGCTTACGGAATTGTTGCTGCCGGCCAACTTTCCGGTCTTGATGTGTTCCTCGGTTCCTACCCGATCACCCCGGCCTCAGACATCTTGCACGAGTTGAGCAAGCACAAGAACTTTGGTGTGCTCACCTTCCAGGCCGAAGATGAAATTGCCGGTGCTACCTCCGCCATTGGCGCCTCCTACGGAGGAGCACTCGGTGTCACCACCACATCTGGTCCTGGTGTTGCCCTGAAGAGTGAAGCGATCGGCCTCGCGGTTGCACTCGAACTTCCGCTTCTGATCGTGGATGTGCAGCGCGGCGGTCCATCAACCGGTCTGCCCACCAAGACTGAACAGTCCGATCTCTTGCAGGCGATGTTTGGTCGCAATGGTGAATCACCAGTGCCGATCATTGCCCCGCAGAGCCCATCGGATTGCTTTGACGCTGCCATCGAAGCCGCACGCATCGCCGTGGAGTACCGCACACCGGTCTTCCTACTCTCCGATGGCTATTTGGCTAATGGTTCAGAGCCATGGCAGGTTCCCGACGTAGCCACATTGCCCTCGATCGACCCGAACTTTGCCACCGGCCCAAACCACACCAAAGACGACGGCACTGCCGAGTTCTGGCCCTACCTGCGCGATACCGAGACTCTGGCTCGCCCGTGGGCGATCCCTGGCACCGCTGGCCTTGAGCACCGCATCGGCGGTCTGGAAAAGGCCGACGGCCCAGGCACCATTTCCTATGATTCGGATAACCACGACCGCATGGTCCGCTTGCGCCAGGCCAAAGTTGATGCTGTCGCATCGACGATCCCTGATCTTGAAGTAGACGATCCCGATGGGGATGCAAAGGTGCTGATCCTGGGTTGGGGATCCACGTTCGGTCCGATTGGCGCGGCCTGCCAGATCGTTCGCCGCTCTGGGATCAAGGTTGCCCAAACTCACCTACGTCACCTCAACCCCTTCCCCAAAAATTTGGGCGAGGTCATGAAGTCCTACGAGCGCGTGATCGTGCCGGAGATGAACCTCGGCCAACTAGCGATGTTGCTCCGCGCCAAGTACTTGGTTGACACCGTTAACTTCAATCAGGTTCGGGGTTTGCCATTTAAGTCCGCAGAACTCGTCGACGTCATTACCGACGTCGCTGCCAGCCTCGAGGAGACCAAGTGAGCACCGACGCATTCCCCGCACTCTCCCTGGTGCCCAAGTCTGATGTTGAACTCTCCGCCAAGGATTTCAAGACCGATCAAGAGGTGCGCTGGTGCCCGGGGTGTGGTGACTACGCGATCCTCGCCGCCGTTCAAGGGTTCATGCCCGAGTTAGGTCTTCGCAAAGAGAACATCGTCTTTGTTTCTGGCATCGGCTGCTCCTCACGCTTCCCGTTCTACATGGACACCTACGGCCTTCACTCCATTCACGGCCGCGCCCCAGCTGTTGCCACCGGCCTTGCGGTGAGCCGCCCTGATTTGTCGGTGTGGGTCATCACTGGTGATGGTGATGCCCTCAGCATCGGCGGTAATCACTTGATCCATGCGCTGCGCCGGAATGTGAGCCTGAAGATTCTGCTCTTCAACAACCGGATCTACGGTCTCACCAAGGGCCAGTACTCCCCCACTTCCGAACAAGGCAAGATCACCAAATCAACTCCACTGGGTTCCCTCGATTACTCCTTCAATCCGGTATCGGTTGCTTTAGGTGCCGAAGCGACCTTCGTTGCCCGCACCATCGACTCGGACCGCAAGCACCTCACCGAGGTTCTTCGCGCTGCGGCAGCTCATGAAGGCACCGCCCTCGTGGAGATCTACCAGAACTGCAACATCTTCAACGACGGCGCATGGGAGCCGCTCAAGGATTCCGATGTGCGGGAAGAGAACATCATCAGGCTCGTCGATGGGGAACCGATCATTTTCGGTTCGAACAAAGACAAGTGTGTGGTGCGCGATTCGAGTGGGCAGATCTCAGTCACTGATGTAGCAACAGCTGATCCCAAAATGATCATCACGCACGATGCAAGTGCAGAGGATCCAGGTCTGGCCTTCGCGTTGTCCCGGCTCGATGACTCCCGAAGTCTGGCCAACACCCCCATTGGTGTTTTCCGCGACGTGACTCGGCCGTCCTACGACCGGATGGCGCAGGAGCAACTGGCCAAAGCAGTGGAAGATCGCGGCCCCGGAGATCTGCAGAGCCTGCTCCGTGGTTCTGACACTTGGGAAGTGTCCTGATCACTAGTTCTCGCACTCGAACAAGTTTCACCAGTGGATTGATTCTTGGTTTTGTTGCCTATCTGCTGTGGGGTGCTTTCCCGCTCTACTTTGCATTGCTCGATTCGGTCAGCCCGATCGAGATCGTTGCCCATCGAGTTATCTGGTCCCTTGTCTTCATCGCACTTGTTCTCACCGTTGCCCGCGAATGGAACTCGATTAGGAAAGCCGCGAATCCCCGGACAATTCGACTGCTGACATTCGCTGCACTCTTTCTCTCTGTGAACTGGCTGGTCTACGTCTATGCCATCAGCGTGGACGAGGTGGTGCAGGCATCCCTCGGCTACTTCATGAACCCGCTCATCTCAGTGGCCCTTGGTGTGATCGTTCTCAAAGAGCGCATGCGCGGTGGGCAATGGGTCGCGATCGGTATTGCTGTGATCGCAGTGGTGATTCTGACCATCAACTACGGCGGCATCCCGTGGATCGCACTCATCCTTGGCTTCAGCTTTGGGCTCTACGGTTTACTCAAGAAGCAGGCCGGAGTTGCATCGCTGCCCAGCCTCATGATCGAGACCGTGGCACTCTTCCTTCCCGCGCTCGTCATCTTGATGGTCGGTGAGTTCTCTGGTGAAGCGGCCTTCGTAGTGGATGGCTGGTGGATCAGCGTGCTATTGATCCTGCTAGGCCCGGTAACAGCGCTGCCACTCCTCGCCTTCGGAGGTGCGGCTAATCGCATCCCGCTCTCCACCTTGGGTGTTATCCAATACACAACACCCATCATGCAGTTCCTGCTCGGCGTCTTCGTCTTTGGCGAGGTCATGACCACCGGCCTTTGGATCGGGTTCATCCTCGTGTGGATCGCACTCGTCATCTTCACCGTTGACGAACTGCGCCACGCGAAGAACAATTCCAGGCTTGAGGGTTTAGAGGTAGCCGATCCAACGTAACTCTGGCAACAGAGTGCCTATCAACCAGTTCGATTAACCACGTAATCACATAAGGCTTCGAGCGCTTTGCGAGCTGGCACATCAGGAAGGGTCACAAGAAGATCACGCGCACTGTTGGACCATTCATGGGCTTGCATACGCGCTTCTTGGAGTGCTGGGTGCATGCGAATGGCCGCTAGAGCCTCTGCATGTTCGGCATCATCGGGTAGTGGTCTGCTGAGCAGTTCGCGCAGGCGCTGATCGTCTGGTTCGGTGCCGTTCAGTGCATAGAGCGCGGCAAGGGTGGGCACTCCCTCACGCAAGTCAGTCCCTGGGGTCTTACCTGACTGCACCGACTCAGACGTGATGTCGACGATGTCGTCAGCAAGTTGGAAGGCAACGCCGATCGCTTCACCGAATGCGGTCATGACTGCAATCACTTCATCGGATGCACCGGCCATCATGGCGCCGAAGCGGCCAGAAGTGGCGATCAAAGAACCGGTCTTATCAGCAAGGACTGCGATGTGGTGCTCCACTGGATCAACACCAGCGGCTGGGCCAATGCTTTCGCGGATTTGCCCAACGCAGAGCCGCTCG
>CAIXFB010000348.1 GCA_903918595.1 uncultured Actinomycetes bacterium | reverse complement strand
GGAGCAGTGTGACGTCGCGTTCAAGTTCAACATCCACGTCGATCCATGTGGTTGCCGGATCAGCCATCGTCACGCCTTCACGCATCCACGATTCATTGATGCGATTGCGCATCAATGCAGCAGCTTCTGCAAGTTGCACTCGATCATTGACCCCGAGGATCTCGTTGCTGTCAGGGCACATACTGCCAATGACGGCACGGCCCGAATTACGCATGATGGAGATGACGTCGGTGAGGTACTCCTCGCCTTGGGCATTGTTTGTGGTGAGCTGGGTGAGGGCCGTGCGCAACTCTTGTGCATCGAATGCATACATACCCGAGTTGATTTCGTCGACGTCGAGTTGTTCGATGGTTGCGTCTTTATGTTCGACGACGGAAAACACTTCGCCATCAACATCGCGCAACACTCGGCCGTAACCACTGGGATCATTCAGTCGGGCGGTGATCATCGTGACACCTGCTGCGGCCCGCCCATGATCGGACACCAACTTGCGCACAGTGGTGCCGGTGAGAAGCGGAGTGTCGCCGGTGAGAACCACGATTGGACCGGTGAGTTCTGGCGCTGCCGTGTGCAACGACTCCAGCGCTATCCGAACCGCGTGGCCAGTTCCGTTTTGTTGTTCCTGCACCGCGGTCAGCGCCCAGGGGGCAACTTCTTCGATGTGCGCCTGCACTTGGTCGCGACCGTGGCCAATCACGATGACCAGGTGTTCGGGTTCGGCGGCAGCTGCGGCCTCAATCACATGCCCGAGCAGTGTGCGACCAGCGATGGGGTGCAGGACTTTGGGCAAAGCCGACTTCATGCGGGTGCCTTCACCGGCGGCCAAGATGATGATGGCTGCTGGTCGGGTCACGGCCTTATCTTTGCGCATCGCCCGCACTTTCCTAGAGCGGAGTTACATACGCCCCGGAAATCCCGCCATCCACGAGGAAATTGGAAGCGGTCATGAAGGAGGAGTCATCACTTGCGAGGAAGGCGACTGCCGCAGCGATCTCCTCAGGCTCCCCGAATCTGCCAACCGGGATGTGCACCAGGCGGCGCGCGGCCCGCTCAGGGTCACTGGCGAATAGCTCCATCAGCAAGGGTGTGGCGACGGGCCCTGGTGACAGCGCATTTACTCGAACCCCACTCCGTGCGAATTGCACTCCCAATTCGCGGCTCATGGCGAGCACGCCACCTTTGGATGCGGTGTAGGAAATTTGGGACGTGGCCGCCGCCATGGTTGCCACGAAAGAGGCAGTGTTGATGATGGAACCCTTTCCCTGTTCGAGCATGTAGGGAAGCACTTCTTTGCAGCAGAGGTAGACCGAGGTCAGGTTGACCTCCTGGACGCGGCGCCAGGCATCGATCCCTGTCTCCAGAATCGAATCATCGTCCGGGGGTGAAATACCAGCGTTATTGAAGGCGATGTCAATGGATCCGTACCGGTCCTTCGCGGCTCGGAACATCGCGGCAACGTCTCCGGCATCGGTCACGTCGCAGTGCACGAACATGCCACCCGCCTGCTCGGCGGCCACACCGCCCGCCGCATCGTCCATATCGCCGATCACGACGTGCGCTCCTTCATCGGCCAGACGCAGGGCGGAGGCGAGTCCGATGCCGCTGGCACCTCCGGTAATGACGGCTACCCGACCTTCTAATCGTCGACAATTACTGGACATTTCACTCCTACTCATCGGTTGCCATGAAAACGTTCTTTGTCTCAGTGAAAGCTTCTGGTGCATCTGGTCCGAGTTCACGACCGAGCCCGGATTTCTTGAACCCGCCGAACGGCGTCCAGTAGCGCACAGACGAGTGCGAATTGACGGACAAGTTTCCAGCTTCCACGCCTCGCGCTACCCGGAAGGCGCGCCCAACATCGCGCGTCCAGATCGAGCCGGACAGGCCGTAGTCGGAATCATTCGCCATGCGGATCGCATCGGTCTCGTCGTCAAAAGGCACAACGACGACGACCGGTCCAAAGATTTCTTCTCGGTAGGCGCGATCGTTTTCCGTCGTGACGAGAACGGTGGGTGGGTACCAGAATCCGGCACCGTCTGGGCAGGTCCCGCGAAATGCGACGCTGGTCTCGTCGGGAACGAATGACCTGACGGTGTCGAGCTGACCGCGCGAGATGAGCGGGCCCATCTCGGTGCTCTCGTGCGCGGGATCACCTACAACCACACCCTGCACAGCAGTCTCGAGTCGCTGCATGAAGTCATCCATGACACTGCGCTGAACGAGAATGCGCGAGCGGGCGCAGCAGTCCTGGCCAGCGTTGTCGAAAACGCCATACGGTGCTGTTGCCGCCGCTTTGTCGAGGTCGGAGTCGCTGAAGATGATGTTGGCGCTCTTGCCGCCGAGTTCGAGGGTGACCCGTTTCACCTGTGCTGCGCAGCCAGCCATGATCTGCATGCCAACATCGGTGGAGCCGGTGAACACGATCTTGCGCACCAACGGGTGCTCCACGAGCCGCTGGCCCACCACAGAGCCCTTGCCGGGCAGCACCGTGAACACGCCCTCGGGGATGCCAGCCTCTAGTGCGAGCTCACCTAGACGGATGGCTGTCAGTGGCGTCAGTTCAGCGGGCTTGAGCACCACGGTGCAACCGGCAGCGAGTGCAGGTGCGAATCCCCATCCTGCGATCGGCATCGGAAAATTCCACGGCACGATGATTCCCACCACACCTATGGGTTCGTGGAACGTGATGTCGACACCACCGGCAACCGGGATCTGGCGACCGAACAGTCGCTCGGGTGATCCGGCGTAGTAGTTGAGGACGTTGGCGACGTTCCCAGCTTCCCAGCGGGCATTGCCAATGGTGTGACCGGAGTTGGCGACCTCGAGTTGTGCGAGTTCCTCTGCATGTTCGCGCACCACGGAGGAGAAGGCCCGAAGCAGATCAGCTCGCTCACCTGGCGCAACCTTGCGCCACGACTCGAAGGCGAGCGCCGATCGAGCAATAGCTGCATCGGTCTCTGCCAGGGATGTCGAGGCAACCTCGGCGATCCCCTGCTCCGTAGCGGGATTGATGACAGTGAACATGGAACCCCTTCGGATCTGGAATGACACGGCGCTGGACTGAGGGTGCTCTACAGACGTTCGAAACTGCGAAAGCGCTCCCAATCGGTGACCGAGGAGTTGAATGCTGCCAGTTCTACCCGCGCCATGTTCGCGTAGTGGTCGGTGACCTCGGCCCCGAACGTCTCGCGGACCCAGGCCGACCCCTCCCACAGGGCCAACGCCTCCCGCAAAGACTCGGGCACGCGCGCCGAGTCGCTCTCATAAGCGTTGCCGACGAAGGCGGCCTCGAGGGGTAGCGCACGGTCGATGCCATCCATCCCCGCGGCGATCATGCCCGCCACAGCAAGATAGGGATTGACATCTCCCCCGGGGATGCGGTTCTCCAGTCGCAGCGAGGGACCGTGTCCCACCAAGCGGAAGGAGCACGTGCGATTGTCGCGCCCCCAGCGCAGGGCGGTCGGCGCGAAAGACCCTGCTTGGTAGCGCTTGTAGGAGTTGATCTGGGGTGCGAAGAGCAGCGTCAGTTCCGCGGCATGCGCGAGCTGCCCGGCGATGAAATGCCGTCCGAGTTCAGAGAGCCCATCGGGCGCGGAATCGTCTGCCATCACCACCATGCCGTCGGTCGTACGGAACGAGAGGTGGATGTGACATGAGTTCCCCTCGCGCTCGTTGAACTTGGCCATGAAGGTGATCGACATGCCCTCTTGCGATGCAATCTCTTTGGATGCCGTCTTGAAGATCACGTGGTTGTCACACGTGGTGATCGCCTCGTCGTACTTGAAGGCGATCTCGTGCTGACCGAGATTGCATTCGCCCTTGGCGCTTTCCACTGTCATGCCCGCATCGGCCATGGCATTGCGGATGCGTCGCAGGAGCGGCTCCACTCGAGCAGTGCCAAGGAGTGAATAGTCGACGTTGTACAGGTTTGCAGGAGTGAGATTTCGATAACCGGACTGCCAAGCACTCTCGTAGGTGTCGGTGAACACGATGAACTCCAGCTCCGTCCCCACCATCGCTACGAGGTCTCGATCCGCAAGACGCCGCGTCTGCCGGGTAAGGATCTGCCGTGGCGACGGGGCGACGTCGTGGCCTTCCTCGTCACGGATGTCGCAGATAAGCGCTGCGGTTCCGGGTTGCCAACTCTGCAGGTGCAAGGTGGAGAGGTCAGGGACGAACACCATGTCGCCGTATCCGGTGTCCCAGGACGACATCGCGTACCCATCGACTGTGTTCATATCTACGTCGACGGCGAGCAGGTAGTTGCATCCCTCGGTGCCGTGGCCTGCGACGTCGCTGAGGAAGTGGCCCGCATGCACGCGCTTGCCCTGCAGACGTCCCTGCATGTCGGTGATCGCAACGCAGACGGTATCG
Organism: uncultured Actinomycetes bacterium; assembly: GCA_903918595.1. Lineage (GTDB taxonomy): Bacteria > Actinomycetota > Actinomycetes > S36-B12 > S36-B12 > CAIXFB01. The sequence continues at coordinate 2,821 of CAIXFB010000348.1, read as the reverse complement.
ATGTCACCTGCCGCAACGAGTTCGCGCAGTTGATCGAGCGTGATCCGTTGACCCGTACCCATGAAGCCTCCCAGTGCTGGGAACGGGGGGAGAGGCACGCCTCTCCCCCCGTTCAGAGTGCAGACGCTATCCGCGCCAGTCTTCCTTGCCTGACTCCTCGAGCTGCTCGGTGACGTCATAGCCCTCGACCTCAGGGTGTCCGTGAACGCCGCCGGTCACCGCATACTCCTCCTCCGGAGACAGCACCAGCCGGGTGCGGCCGAACAGTGCGAAGGCGATGAGACCCAAGACGTACACGACCGCGACCCAGATGATCACAGCACGGTAGTCCTCGTTGAACGGCATAAGGATCAAGGTGACCAGCGAGATCACGCCGGCGATGAAGGCCCCCCACAGTCCTACTGGGCTGCGGTAAGGACGATCGGCGCTCGCGAACTTCCTGCGCAGGATGAGGAAAGCCACCATCTGCAGCACGTAGGCGATGACTGCTCCGAACACGGCGATCAGCAGCAGGGCATTCGCGGCACTCACATAGGGAGTCTCCTCGCCGCCGTAGGCAATAGCGCCCAGTCCGAACACCAGCACGATCCCGACGATCGCGCTGGCGACAAGGGCGACCCATGGTGTTTTGCGCTCCCCCGTGAGCGAGAGGAACTTCGGGTAGTAGCCGGCCCGCGAGAGGGAGTACACATTGCGCCCTGCCGCAAACATGATGCCCTGGAATGAGGCGATCAGACCCGCGAGCGCCATCAAGGACAGCAGTGCGGCGATGTCGCTGTTCGGGAAGATGGCCCGGAAGCCGTCCAGAATCGGCTCGCCCGATTCGGAGATGGCAGCTGCGCCGAGGATGCCGGGGTTCAAGATCAACACCAAGAACGCTGTGGTGAGGAGGGTGAACAGGCCGGTGATCGCGCCCTTCGGGATGTCCTTTGCCGGTGTCTTCGTCTCTTCTGCCGCGAGAGGCAGTTCCTCGATGCCGAGGAAGAACCAGATGGCGAACGGCATGGCGAGGAAGATCCCCATCACGCCGTAGGGCAGGAACGTGGAGCCGCCAGCCTCGGGAACGATGTCGAAGAGGTTGTCAACGCTGAACTGTCCAGAAACGAGCGCTGCGACAAAGAAGATCGCGAGCACGGCGAGCGAGATCACCGCGATGATGAATGCGAAGCGGAAGGATGCCGCCGCTCCCGCCGCGTTCAGCGCAACGAAGATCACGTAGATGATGATCACCCAAGCCAGGATCGGCAGGTTGATGCCGAAGAGGTCTGCGACGATCGCATCGGCATACAGGGCCGCAAAGGTGCCGACTACGGCAGTTGTGATCACGTACTCGATCGTCTCTGCGAATCCCGTGATGAAACCGCCCCACGGGCCCATCGCCGAACGGGCAAATGAATAGGCGCCACCGGTGTGCGGCATTGCTGCCGACATTTCGGAAATGCTGTAGATCATGAAGATGTACATCAGGCCGATGATGATCGTGGCGATCAACATGCCGCCCCAGCCGGCATTCCCGATGCCGAAGTTCCAGCCCGAGAAGTCACCGGAGATGACCGCGGCCACGCCGAGTCCCCACAGCGACGCTGCACCTGCATAACGCTTGAGCCCGCGCTTATCGAAATACTCCTTGCCGGCATGGGTGTACTCGACACCACCGCCTGCGCTGATCTTCTTGTCCATATGCCCTCCTCCGAACGTGCGATTGACAGGAGGTTAGAGGCAGGAAGCCGCCCGCGTGAGCCACATCACAAAACAATCTTCATGACGCTACTGGTCTGCGGCAGCCGGCCGGACTGGCGACTGCGCGCAGCTGGCTCCCGGGGGTGGGATCGAACCACCGTTGACGGATTCAAAGTCCGCTGTCCTGCCGCTAGACGACCCGGGACTGCCGGGTAAGCGTAGAGCGCGCCGCACCGGGGCGCTGGACAACCTTGGTTACGGTGCCGTAACCTACGGAAGCGTAAGTAATTCACCACGAGTCACCCCAAGGAGATCGATGAGCCTCGCGCCCGACCTGAGCCCCATAGACAGCCCGCCAGTACACGACGAGCAACTACTGCTCAGCCCCGCTATGCGCTTTGCCATCGGTCTCTTCGTCGTCATTCCGCTGGTCTCCGTACTTTTTGCGATTCCCGTTCTCTGGGGTGGCTGGCTCGGCTGGACCGATGTGGCATTGGCCGTGCTGTTCTGGGCGATCACCGCACTGGGCATCACATTGGGCTACCACCGCCATTTCACCCATGGCTCCTTCAAAACGAACCGAACCCTCAAGATCGTGCTTGCCATCACCGGCTCAATGGCACTTCAGGGTTCCCTGGATCAGTGGGTGGCCGACCACCGCAAGCACCACCAGTTCACCGACGAGGTCGGTGACCCGCACTCCCCCTGGCGGTTTGGCACCTCGCGCCGCGCAGTTGCTAAAGGACTTGCATTTGCGCATGTCGGCTGGCTCTTCTCCTCGGAGAACACTTCGATTCGGCAGTACGCACCCGATATTGATGACGACGCAGACCTGCGGCGAATCTCCGCTTGGTTCCCGGCTATCGCCCTGTTCTCCATGATCGCGCCAGCAATCCTCGGTGGTCTGATCACATGGTCGTGGCTGGGTGCACTCACCGCTTTTTTCTGGGCGGGCCTATTCCGTATTGCGTTTGTGCACCACGTGACCTGGTCGATCAATTCGATCTGCCATGTGTTCGGCAAACGACCCTTCGATTCACGCGATCTCTCCACGAACGTTGCATGGCTGGCCGTACCCTCATTTGGTGAGTCGTGGCATAACCTGCACCATGTGGACCCAACTGCTGCCCGACACGGAGTG
>CAIXFB010000347.1 GCA_903918595.1 uncultured Actinomycetes bacterium | reverse complement strand
CCTGAACCGCGAGGACGTGCTGCGCTTCTATTGGCAACTCTGGGAACCCAGCTCCCAAAAGTCCGCGTCGCAACACTCTCCCGTCGACCCGAAAATCTGGTCGCTTCAGCGAGGTCTTAATTGCAACTTCCCACATGCTCGCAACGCTAAATATTGCATCGATCGACTCATCATTGACAATCGTGAGAACGGAATCACTCAGTCGATCCTCTTCAGATGCAAGCCAGAGCAGCAATTGAGTGTCGAGCAAATAGCTCATTCGCGGCCTTGGAAAAGAGCGACTATCTCGTCACTTGCCATGGTGTCGAAATCCTCCGGCGTCGTGAAAGCGCCGGAGAGAAAGCCACTTCGTGACCGTGGAACCTGTTGCTCGAGAGGTACTAATCGAGCAACGGGCTTCCCAGCTCGCGCAATGATTACGGTCTCGCCTTGCTCCACCTGCTCGACTAATTTGGACAGGTGCGTTTTCGCCTCGTGGATATTGACCATGCTCATGTTGCTAGTTTAGCTAAGTTAGTTAAACTAAGCCAACAACACCGTGTTCGTTTTGGTTATGCGACGTGCGTGCCCGCTGAACGCAGATCCTCACAGGCCAACACCACACGAGCGGCCATCGATGCCTCGGCCAGCTTGCCCCAGGCGCGGGGGTCGTACTGCTTCTTGTTGCCGACCTCGCCATCAACCTTGAGCACACCGTCGTAGTGCTTGAACATGTGATCGGCAACCGGGCGGGTGAACGCGTACTGGGTGTCGGTATCGATGTTCATCTTCACCACGCCGTAGTCGAGTGCCTCACGGATCTCGCTGAGCAGTGAGCCTGATCCGCCGTGGAAAACCAAATCGAACGGCTTGTCCTTGCCGGTCTTGGCACCGACCGCGGTCTGGATGTCGTTGAGGATCGATGGGGTGAGCACCACGTTGCCAGGCTTGTAGACGCCGTGCACGTTGCCGAAGGTCGCGGCGACCATGTAGCGGCCGCGCTCGCCGAGGCCGAGTGCCTCCACAGTTGCGAGACCATCTTCAACCGTCGAGAAGAGCTTTGCGTCATGCGTGGCTTCAATGCCATCTTCTTCGCCACCCACAACGCCGATCTCGATCTCGAGAATGATGTTGGCCTTTGCACAGGCGTCGAGCATGCGCGATGCGATGTCGAGGTTCTCAGTCAATGGCACTGCCGAGCCGTCCCACATATGTGACTGGAACAACGGCTCGAGGCCCTTGGCCACGCGCTCCTGAGAGATCACGATGAGCGGCTCCATGAACCCCTCGAGCTTTTCCTTGGGGCAATGATCGGTGTGCAGTGCGATGTTGACGTCGTAATGCTTGGCAATGGAGTGCGCGAACTCAGCGAGTGCAGTGGCACCGGCGACCATGTCTTTAACGGTCTGGCCAGAAGCGAATTCCGCGCCGCCCCACGAAACCTGCACGATTCCGTCGGACTGGGCCTCTGCGAAACCGCGGATCGCGGCGACGATGGTCTGCGATGAGGTGCAGTTGATCGCCGGGTAGGCGAACTTGCCGGCCTTTGCTCGGTCGAGCATCTGGGCGTAGACCTCGGGGGATGCGATGGGCATCGGTTCTCCTACAACATCGGGTAGGCCGAGGCTCGTCCACGACCATGATTGCGTTTACATCCTAGTCAGAGATGGCTACTCAGGGATGTTCGCGTAGGTACCAATCCATGAGTGCATTGCGATCGCGGCGGCGGCTCCAACGTTGATGGAGCGGGTGCTGCCGAATTGGGCGATGGAGAGGACGCGATCGCACGCAGCATGCGCCTCGGGGGTGAGGCCGACCCCTTCCTGGCCGAAAAGCAGCACGCAGTTCTCGGGGAGTGGATTGGTCTCGATCGGCACCGAGCCGGGCAGATTGTCGATGCCAACGAGGATCAAGTCGTTTGTCGCGGCCCACGCCTTCAGGTGCTGCGCATCCTCGTGATGGCGAATGTGCTGGTAGCGATCGGTCACCATTGCCCCGCGCCGGTTCCAGCGCTTGCGCCCCACGATGTGCACCTCAGCGGCGAGGAACGCGTTAGCGGTGCGCACAACTGAACCGATGTTGAAGTCGTGTTGAAAGTTTTCGATCGCAACGTGAAATCCGTGCCTGCGGGTATCTAGATCGGCGACGATCTCCGCCATTAGCCAGTACCGGTAACGATCCACCACATTGCGGCGATCGCCAGCCTCGAGTAACGCTGGATCAAGGCGGGGATCCTCGGGCCACGGCAACGGGTGCGGACCCACGCCAACTTCAAGGTCATCCGACTCGTGCAGCTCGGCACCGTCGACGTCACTCACGTGCGTGACGATAACCGCTACCGAGACTGCGTGCTTGCAACCTTGACCAACCTGATCCGTGGCGCGCTGATGGGCGCAGCAGAAGTCATCGTGAATCCTGCTGCTCTCGATCGGGCTGTGCGAGACAACGATCAGCGCCGTTTGGAGTAGGCATGCTGATCGTCGTTTGCCTACTCATTGCAGAGCGACGCCTCGGAATATCCGAGCAACACACAGGTTTCAGCTGAGGCCGAGATCTTCGAGTGAATACGCCGCTGAGTAGGTAAACCCGCGCTCCTCAACCGCAGCACGCGCGCCGCGGTCCACGATCACACTGACGCCGGCCACCGTTGCACCAGCCTCAATCAGGGCATCAACAGCAGTGAGCACCGAAGCACCGGTTGTGGAGGTGTCTTCAACAGCTAACACTGAACGCCCCGCAACATCAGGGCCTTCGATCCGGCGCTGCAGCCCATGCTGCTTCTCACTCTTGCGCACCACGAACGCATCGAGCAGCACACCCTCGCGAGCAGCGTCGTGCAACATCGCCGCGGCAACAGGATCAGCGCCGAGGGTGAGCCCACCCACTGCTGCAAAGTCGAGATACGAATTCACTTCACGCATGACCTGGCCCACAAGCGGTGCTGCTACCGCATCGAGGGTGACCCGCCGCAGGTCGACGTAGTAATCGGCCTCGCGACCGCTCGACAGAATGACTTTGCCGCGCACCACGGCTTTGGCAAGGATCTCTTCACGCAGGGCATTCCAAGCATCAGTAGGCATGCACACACCTTAAGGTGAAGTCGTGCCTGTGACCACGATCGTGCTCATTGACGCCGACCCGACGGGTGAGTTGGCGGCGGAACTTGAAGCCAGCGCACCGTTTTTTGTGCATCGGATCAACGCAGTCGATCGATCAGTTCCCCTGATCTGCAACGAGATCAGCGCACTCGACCCGGTCTCACCACTTCTCATTGTTTCTAATGCGAAAGACGCATCGATCTTGCCCGGCATCGCGTTAGCTCAGCGGGCAGCGCACCGCCGAATCGCAGGCACAGTGTTGGTGGAGCCAGAGAAAGTCTTGACGAGTGAGTCGTGGCCGGAATCTCCGGTGTTCGTAACCATCTCTGACTCCGCACCTGATCGCGTCGCCGCAGCCCTACGCGGTTGGGGCTTGCTGTCTGCAAAAAGTGTTGCCGAGAAAGTCCGAGCAATCGTTAACGTGGCGACATCTGTCGAATAATCCAACGCGGTGCCGTGCGCACAAAGAGACCAAGAGTTTTGTATTGCAATCCCGCCACACTGATCGCTTTGTTCCGCTTTGCATCGTGCAGCGCCTGATCGACAACCTGCTGCGGGGTCAACCACATCCACCCGGGGACCTTCGACATATTCATGGCTGCACGATCATGGAATTCGGTTCGCACATAACCGGGGCACACCGCGGTCACGTTCACCCCAGACCCGGCACATTGCCGACTCAGGCTTTCCGAGAAAACCGTCACCCACGATTTAGCCGCGGAGTAGGTGCCCGACGTGATCCAGGAGGCGATGCTGCTGACGTTGATGATCGTGCCCGAGCCGCGCTCGCGCATACCCGGAAGAGCTGCGTGGCACAGTTCCATGACAGCGGTCACCATCACGTCGAGGAGCCGTCGTTCATCGGCTATGGGGGTCTTCCAAAAAGGCGACTTCAGACCAAAGCCAGCGTTATTGACCAACATATCCACGTGATGCGTGCGTACATACTCAGCTGCCTGCTCCCGGCCTGATGGGTCAGACAAATCGAGGGAGAGTACCTCCACGTTGATGTCATGCGTGCTCATCAGCTCGGCGGCCAACTCTTCGAGCCGCGCGCGATCGCGCGAGATCAGACACAGGTCATATCCCT
>CAIXFB010000346.1 GCA_903918595.1 uncultured Actinomycetes bacterium | reverse complement strand
TCCGGGAACCACACTCCACATCACCGCTACGTCTTGGTCAACCAGTTTCTCGATGTCATCTGGATCCATCGGTCCAGGCACAAACCGCAACAGTGCTTCCGCTGTTCCCATCGAATCAAAGAGCACCCCAGCGCGAGCAGCACCATTTGAAAGTGCTGCAGCCTGATGGTCCATCCCGGCCACGGTGAGCACAGCGCCACGAAGTGGTTCAGGGAGTGAGTCATCGACCACACCACAATGCTCCCCAGCAACGACGATCCGGTCAGGTACCAGCGGACCGGTCAATGAAAGGGTCGCGTTCCACGTTTCTTGGGCTACAACGTCGTACAGACCCGTTCGAGAAAGTAAGGACAGCTCGGCCACTTGCTCGCCGCCAAGATCTCTCACAATCCACTCCCCAACACACAAGTGGCGGGTCGCCGTTGTGGCGCTGTCAATGTTTTCCTGGAGCCAGAGAATTTTTGCAACGGAAGGTTTTGAGTTCAGTCGCATACCCACATGACGGTGGAATTCAGATCGGCCCACTTCACGCTCAATGAGATCAACACGTCCGCGCGGGTCGTGCCAGGCCAACGCCGGGGCCACGGGATTGCCCGAGGGATCGAGCAGAATGCCTGTCTCTGCCATCCCTGCCACCCCGATGCCGCGAGCCCGGCCCCCCGATGGCCAATTCTCGTGCTGGGCGAGGGCAACAAGAACCTGCCGAACAGTGTCGGCCAGCAGGCGAGGATCGATCTGCGCCTCAGCACCCCGATGCTCCCACGGGGTGGGCAGAGCGCTCTCGGCAAGGATCTGGCCAGAGAGATCAACTGCAAGGGCTTTGACGCTGGTCGTGCCCACGTCGATGCCTATGACGATATCGAGCATCACCCCTCCCTCCGGACGTTCACCACAATCGATCTTCGCGCCTGAGGATAGAGTGAACGCTGATTAGAACGTTCAAGTCCACAAGGGAGAACCGTGTCTGAGGCAACATATCGACTCAATCGAATGTTCAACCCCAAGTCGGGCCGTTGCCTCGATATTGCGATCGACCACGGTTTCTTTGGCGAGCGATCGTTCCTCAACGGCATCGAAGACCTGAACTCAGCGGTTCGCACTTTGTCAGATGCAGCGCCCGACGCCATCCAACTGACCCAAGGCCAAGCCCGGCTCCTGCAGTCTCAGGGCGGACGCTCGCGGCCCGCATTGGTCATGCGCACCGACGTGGCGAATGTCTACGGAGCCCCGCTGCCCGATCACATGTTCAGCCTGATGATCCCCGAGCCGGCCAGACGCGGCGTGCAGCTCGATGCAGCCTGCATCGTGGTGAATCTTTTCGAACTACCCGGACACCCGGAAGTTCGCGAAGCCTGTATCCAGAATGTTCTGACGGCCCGCGAGGATTGCACCAAATATGGCATGCCGCTCATGGTGGAGCCTCTCGTCATGAAAGAAACAGACGCTTCCTCGTACACCGTCAATGGCGACCTCGAGAAGATCCTGCCCATCGTGCGCCAAGCCGTCGAGTTGGGCGCAGACATCATCAAGGCCGATCCAACTGATGATCCCTCCGACTACCACCATGTCATCAAGATTGCATCCGGCATCCCGGTGCTCGTGCGCGGTGGTGGACGAGTCCCCGATCGCGAACTGCTCGAACGCACCGCTGGGGTTCTGGCCCAGGGAGCTGCAGGCATCGTGTACGGCCGCAACATAGTTCAGCATGAGAACCCAGTCGGAATGACGAACGCCCTGATGTCGATGTTGCACGATGGTGCAAGCGTCGATGAAGCCGAGAAGTTCCTGAAGTAGTGCAATGACTAAACAACGTGTTCGTATCGGCATCATCGGTGGCGGCCTTATGGGCCGCGAACTTGCAGTGGTGTGTGGCCGCTGGCTACAGCTGGTCGACCACCCGGTGATTCCGGAAATTGTTGCAGTTGCTGACCCAAACCCGGCTGCCCGCGCGTGGTTTGAGCAGATCAGCAGTGTTGAGACCCTGACTGACGACTGGCGGGTGCTCGTTGACGATCCGACCATTGACGTTCTATACATCGCCGTTCCACACAATGTGCATGAAGAGATTTATGTGGCTGCCGCACAGGCCGGGAAAGATTTCTTAGCCGAAAAGCCATTCGGGATCGATCTAGACGCCGCGCATAACATCATGGCCGCACTCAACGATTCCTCGTCCTTTGTTCGGGTCTCGAGTGAGATGCCGTTCTTCCCTGGCGCGCTTCGAAGCTACGCACTTGCTAATTCCGGTGCACTTGGTGAACTCGTCGACGTCCGTTCCGGTTTTGCACATTCCTCGGACCTAGATCGATCCAAGCCGATCAACTGGAAGCGCATTGCCGAGTATTGCGGCCGGATCGGTGTGATGGGTGATCTCGGATTGCATGTAGCCCATGTTCCTTTGCGTCTGGGCTATCAGCCACGAAGCGTCTATTCGATGCTCGACAACATCGTCACTTCGCGGATCGATGCTGCAACCTCTCAACCAGTCGCATGTGATACCTGGGATAACGCCCTGCTCGCTATCAAGGCAGCAGACCCGCAGCACCCCGGCCGAGATTTCTCGATGCTCTGGGAGACCCGCCGAATTGCACCCGGGAATATGAACACCTGGACCTTCGAGGCGATGGGCATGGACGGCGGGGTTCGATTTTCAACCCGCAACCCCACGTCAATCCAGCGGTTCGTGAAGCGTGACGGAGAGCAGGTCTGGGAGGACATTCAGCCCGGCAACGTATCGGTGTGGCCAACCGTGGCCGGGGGCATCTTCGAGTTTGGCTTCTCTGATGCCCTTCTGCAGATGTGGGCAGCATATTTCGCTGAACGCGCAGGCGAACTCGGAGATCGATTCGGGACCGCCCGACCAGAAGAAGCTTTGCTGTCGCACCAGGTATTCCAGGCAGCGCTGGCATCACACGAGACTTCCGCAGCAATAGACCTGTGAGTCGACGGAACAGGCTTGGCAGGGCCGTTAAACGCACCCCTCTCCTCGCTGGCCTTCCCTCCGAGGTCGCGGTCCTCTCCGCGATCGCGTTCTGCGTTGCACTCGGGTTTGGAATTCTGCTTCCGTCGCTTCCTATCTTTGCCAGCACATTTGATGTCAGTGCGCTGCAGGCGAGCTCGGTCATTTCAGTCTTCGCCCTTGTGCGTTTCGTCACCTCTCCCCTTGCAGGCACCCTTGTAGATCGTTTAGGTGAGCGCACCGTGCTCGCCACCGGACTTTTCATCGTTGCCATTTCAAGTGCTGCAGCAGGTTTTTCTCAGAACCTGCCGCAACTCCTTGTGTTGCGTGGCGCAGGCGGACTGGGCTCTTCGATGTTTACCGTTTCCGCAATGGCGCTGCTGTTGCGCGTTGTTGACTCATCGCAACGAGGCCGAGCTTCAGGAGCCTTCCAAGGCGGCTTCTTGCTCGGCGGTGTGGCCGGTCCCGCTGTAGGTGGACTTGTTGTGGCGTGGTCGATCAGGGCACCCTTCTTCGTCTACGCCCTGACCGTCGGTGCTGCAGGTGTGGTTGCTCTGACCATGTTGACCAAAGCCAAACTTCGCGATCGCGAGCATGCAGTTGCTGGGGATGAGTCTGGCAAGCTAGAACAACTACGCGTTGCTCTGAAAGATCGCGCCTACCAGGCTGCACTCGGAGCAAACCTCGTCACCGGCATGATCGTGTTCGGTTTCCGCTCCTCCGTTGTTCCGCTATTCGTGGTCGAAGGACTCGATCGAGGCGCCTCGATCTCCGGGATCGGGTTCCTCGTAGCCGCCGCAGTTCAAGCCGTGATGCTGCTGCCAGCGGGTCGCATGGCAGACACTCAGGGCCGGCGCAAGGCACTGCTGTATGGCTCAATAGCGACCGCTATCAGCATGATTTTTCTCACTGCCGCCGATGCCGCAACGAATGGCCTCGGAAAAGCAGCGCTGGCCGGAACTGTGATTTTCCTCATATCCATGGGCATTCAAGGCTTCGGGGGCGCTTTCATGGGCTCTGCGCCATCTGCAGTTGTGGGTGACATCATGGGAGGACGCAAGGGAGGCATTGTCGTCGCCACCTACCAAATGATGTCGGACTTTGGAGCAATTGTGGGACCGCTGATGGCCGGGTTGATCGTCGATCTGTACGACTTCAACTGGGCCTTCGCTGCCGGAGCAGCGATAGCTCTCATTCCTATTTTCCTCATTATTCGGATGCCCGAAACTCTTCAACGATCTAAGGAACTTCCCGCCTCATGACCTCCCCGATTACACAGCGGCCGCCCAACCCCGACCGCCGACGTCGACTCAATGCCGGAATAGGTGCACTCACATCACTGTCGATTGTGGCTGCCGCTGTTGTCGGATTCTCTTGGACCGGACAATCTCCAGAGGCGCAGGCGAGCTCGTCGATTGACGACGTTGGCACTCCTGCACCCCAGACGCCTTTCCCTGTCGCAACCGATGCGCCTTCAGCTTCGCCGACCCCAGCTCCATCTGCATCTGCAAATCCGGCGGTGCCTTCTGAAATCGATAACGTTGTTCTTATCTTGGCTGATGACATGGATTGGGGACTCTTCTCCCAGGTGCCACGCCTCGCCGCATTGAGAGATCGCGGCATGACGTTCACTAACCACACCGTGATCGATTCGCTGTGTTGCCCCTCGCGCGTATCCATCCTGCGCGGTCAATACATCCACAACCACAAGGTCATTTCCAACATTGAGGCAACCGGTGGCGGCTGGCCCACTTTCCGGAGGTTGGGTGAGCACCGAGACTGCCTGCCCGTGTGGCTCGATAACGCAGGCTCCACAACTGCCATGTTCGGCAAATATATGAACGAGTACCCCGACCCAGGCAAGGCGGATTATGTGCCGCCGGGCTGGGATGAATGGGCAGTTCCAACATCTCGCGGTGACTCTTATTCCGGCTATGACTACGGTCTCAACGAAAACGGCACGGTCAAGCAATACGGAGATAATCCGTACGACTTCTTGAACGACGTGCTCAACCGTAAGGCGCAATCATTCATCCGGAAGGCTCCTGATGGATTCTTCATGCAGTTCTCCACCTACAGTCCGCATAAGCCGTACGCGACCGCACAACGTCATCGAAACAAGCATGCCTTCACTCGAGTTCCACGCACGCCCGCATACAACGCAATCGGCATTAATGAGCCAGCATGGATGAAGAAGTTCTTCCCATTATCGGAGAAGCGGCTTCGCAAGATTGACAACGTGTGGTCTCAAAGAGCACGCAGCGCCGAAACGTTTGCTGACACGGTAGACGCCGTCCTCAACACTCTGCGAGCAACTGGTCGGGATAAGAACACACTTGTCGTCATCACGTCCGATAACGGCTATCACATGGGTGAGTACAGGCTGCCAAAAGGAAAACGTCTGCCCTACGACGCAGATACCGTGGTTCCCCTGATCATGATTGGGCCAGGGATAACCCCAGGGTCCGAAGTTGACGACATGACCTCATCCATTGATTTCGCTCCGACGATTACCGATCTTCTGGGCGCTCAAGCGCCTTCATGGGTGGACGGTCGCAGCCTGACCGACTTCATCACAACTGGTAAGGCACCCGATAACTGGCGCACCGGTGCGCTCAGTGAGTCACTAGGAATCTCCACTCCTCGTGATCCAGACTGGCAACGATTCAATCCACCGCGCTACGACGCACT
>CAIXFB010000345.1 GCA_903918595.1 uncultured Actinomycetes bacterium | reverse complement strand
GAGGAGCTGTCGAGCGAGCATGTTGCCCGCCTGTGGCTATGCGGGGCTGCTCGCCAGGTGATTGCAAACGGACTGGAGCTCGTTGGAGTCAGTGCGCCTGAGCGCATGTAGTCCAACATCAGTGCGGTGGCCTAGCCTTGCTGTATGCGCGCGCACCCCGCAGGTCCACGACATGCCGACATGGCCTCGTCGACCGCATTCCCCGGCACTGTTTCAGCGGATTCAATCAACGATGTGAGCGGCTCGGTGTGGCCGGAATCAGCAAAGCGAAATGCGGCAGGTGCCCTCGAGATAGATGGGGTGGACGTTCGTGATGCCGTGACCGAATTTGCCTCTCCGCTCTTTGTGCTCAGTGAAACTGAGGTGCGATCTCGAGCGGCCAGGTATCGAGCCGCCTACACCTCCGCTGGGGCGCATACCGTGTATTACGCGGCCAAAGCATTCCTTTCTGTTGCAGTGGCCCGCTGGGTCACCGAAGAAGGGCTGGGGATTGACGTAGCCTCAGGTGGTGAATTGGCAATAGCGATGCGCGCTGGTGTTCCCGGTGATCGACTGCTCATGCACGGAAACAACAAGTCCGTTCAAGAGATCGATATGGCAATCAACTTTGGCGTTGGCCGCATCGTGATCGACTCATTTGAAGAGATTGCCAGAATCGCCGAATCAGCGGCAAGGCACAACGTCGTCCAAAAGGTTCTGGTGCGAGCCACAGTTGGGGTCGAAGCACACACGCACGAGTTCATTGCCACCGCTCACGAAGACCAAAAATTTGGGCTATCGGCATCCGCTGGAACGGTCGATGAAGCTGTCCGTCGAATTTCGAAACTTCCTTCGCTGACCCTCGTGGGTTTGCATTCGCACATTGGCTCGCAGATTTTTGACGCTGCCGGTTTCGAAGTTGCCGCCCGTCGCATTGTGAGTTTGGCCCAACGGATTTATGACGAGCAAGGGATCGAGATTGAGGAGATCAATCTTGGCGGTGGTATGGGGATCGCCTACATCGAAGGCGATGACCCGCTCGACGTTGATGCAATGGCGGCAGAGATTGGCGAGATCGTCGCCAAAGAATGCGCGGAGGCGGGCATTCCTCTACCGGCCCTCGCATTCGAACCAGGCCGGGGGATCGTAGGACCTGCTGGCATCACGCTGTACGAAGTCGGCACGGTCAAGCGGGTAGAACTCGATCATGACCAGATTCGCACATATGTCTCGGTCGATGGTGGAATGAGCGACAACATCCGTACGGCGCTCTATGGCGCTGAGTACACGGTCACACTGGCATCGCGACTCTCCTTCGCTGAGCCGGTGTTATCTCGGGTCGTCGGGAAACACTGTGAATCGGGCGACATCGTGGTGCGCGACTGCTGGCTGCCTGGTGATGTGACCGCGGGGGATCTCTTGGCTGTTGCAGCTACGGGTGCCTACTGCCGGTCAATGGCATCGAACTACAACCAACTCCCCAAACCAGCAGTGGCCAGCACCCGGGATGGGGCATTGGCCACCGTCTTGCGCCGAGAAACCATTGCGGACCTACTGGCCCTGGATCCGTACGCTGAAGAGCGCGGGTGAGTCACTCGCGTTCTGAACCGGCAACTTGGGATTCAGGCAACTCGCTGTCGGTGCGGGTGATCTTCCACAGCACGACCGCGATGAGTGCGCCCACCAGTGGTGCCACGATGAACAACCACACCTGACTCAGTGCGGTGCCACCTTCGAAAAGGGCGGGGCCAAAGGAGCGGGCCGGATTCACGGACGTTCCGGTCAACGGAATTCCAACAAGGTGGACCAATGTCAATGTGAGGCCGATGGCTATGCCGGCGAACCCCGGAGCTGCGACTCGCTCCGTCACGAGCAAAATCACGAGCACAAAGGCAGCGGTGAGCACTGCCTCCAGGACAAATGCACCCGCCATGTTGATGGCGCCGTTGTCGTAAGCGTTGGTGCCCAATGCGCCGGTGTAGTCAGTGACACCAAAGCTGGACACGAAAAGCTTGAGCAATCCGCCAGCGAGGATGGCACCGAGGAATTGGGCGACCCAGTAGCCGATCGCATCCCCTAAGGGGAGTTTGCGGCCGACGAGCATGGCCAACGTTACGGCGGGGTTGACGTGCGCCCCAGATACCGGACCAAAGGCGTAAGCGATGCCAAGCAGAACAAGCCCGAAGGCGAGTGCAACACCTACGACGCCAGATCCTGGACCGTTTTTATCTGCTCCGACGAGGGCAGCGATGCCGAAAATGGCTGTTCCCACGGCGAGGAAGACGAGTAAAAATGTGCCGATGAATTCGGCGATAAATGCGCGAGAATTACGCATGAGAAATCCCTTCGATGAGGCTCACGGATCGAGATGTTCTCACCCTAGGTTCGCTCGGGAGTGAAGCATTCTTCACGCGCCGTCTGTCCTACGGATAGGGGACGAATAACCGGATGTGCAGCACTCGTGCCGCACCTGAGAGGCTTTGCCTATGTCTGCTGCTTCCCCAACTCCAACATCCCTGCGTGTGGCGCTACTCGGTGGTGGCACCGTGGGCACCGAAGTGGTGCGTTTGCTCACGGCGGACAGTTCCGATTTTTCTGCCCGGGTGGGCGTTCCCATCCAGCTTTCAGCGGTGGCGGTCCGAGATCTGTCGAAACCACGGCCAGGTATTCCCTCAAGCCTGCTCACCGATGATGCGCTAGCCGTTGCCACCAGCGGTGCAGACATCGTGGTCGAAGTGATGGGTGGCATTGAGCCAGCACGTTCGCTCATCCTTGCTGCGATGGCCGCAGGATCCAGTGTTGTGACTGCGAACAAAGCGCTATTGGCTGAAGACGGCGCCTCGCTCTACGAAGCCGCGAGGAAATTCGGCGTCGATCTATATTTCGAGGCCGCAGTAGCCGGGGCAATTCCACTCATTCGCCCATTGCGTGAGTCACTGGCTGGTGATCAAGTCAGCAAGGTCATGGGCATCGTTAATGGAACTACAAACTTCATGTTGACGCGGATGGACGAAGACGGTGCTGATTACGCGGAGGTCTTCGATGAAGCGAATGCGCTTGGCTATCTGGAGTCCGACCCCACCCTTGACGTTGGCGGGCACGATGCCGCAGCCAAAGCAGCGATCATCGCAGAGCTTGCATTCCATACCCGCGTCACGATTGATGACGTCTACTGCGAGGGGATAACCCAAGTCACATCCACAGACATCAAGGCTGCACAAGACATGGGTTTTGTCATCAAACTTCTGGCCGTCGCTGAGCGCACCGATGCGGGCGTCATCGTTCGGGTGCACCCAGCCATGGTTCCGCGGGATCATCCGCTCGCCAGCGTTCGACTGTCTTTCAACGCAGTGTTCATTGAGGCTGAATCTGCCGGCCAAATGATGTTTTATGGCCGTGGCGCCGGAGGAGCTCCCACAGCGAGCGCTGTGCTTGGAGATCTTGTTGCCGCAGCCCGTAACCGCCTCAGCGGCGGGCAAGGGCCAGGAGAAAGCACATACTTGGATTTGCCTGTCCTTGGCATAGGGGAAGCACAAACCCGCTATTACGTGAATCTCGATGTGGCCGACAAGCCCGGAGTTCTCGCATCGATCGCATCAGCGTTTGCAGAGAACGGCGTCAGTATTCAAGTGGTTCGCCAGGATGGGCACGGTGACGAAGCCGGACTCATCGTTCGAACCCATAAAGCGAGCGACCAGTCACTACGGCAAACGATAGACGCGCTCTCAAAGTTGGATACGGTTCGTAGGGTCTTGGGCGTGATGCGGGTGGAAGGTGAGCCGGGTGCATAACAACGAAGCCGGTGCCCATCAATGGCGCGGCATCATCGAGGAGTACCGGAACTACTTGCCGGTCTCGGACCGGACTCCCGTGGTGTCACTGCGTGAGGGTGGAACCCCGCTTGTCTATGCCTGTTGGATCAGCGAAATGTTGGGGTGTGAGCTCTGGCTCAAATATGAAGGTGCAAACCCCACGGG
>CAIXFB010000344.1 GCA_903918595.1 uncultured Actinomycetes bacterium | reverse complement strand
GCAGCGCGTTAATCCTCCGGCCTACCCATTGGCTTCGGAGTGGGATGGCCCTATGGAGAAATGGAGCGACCTGTGATGGATCTGCATATCCGCGATGAGGGTGATGGCCCTGCCATTGTTTTGTTGCACGCCTTCCCGTGTGATGGATCGATGTGGGACGCCCAGGCGGCGGCGCTGCGAGCTGCCGGTTTGCGAACTCTGGTGCCTGACCTGCCGGGCTTTGGCAAGTCTGCGTTGCTCACCACTGCCCCAAACCTAGAAGAAGTTGTCCGCATCGTGGCCGATGAGATTGCGGCGCGCGGAATTGATCGGTATCTCCTTGGCGGACTCTCCCTTGGTGGCTACCTCAGCATGGCGTGGCTGCGAGTTCGATCGCAATCCGTGCTTGGGCTGATGTTGTGCGACACAAAGGCTTCCGCGGATGGCGCGGCCGCCGTGCTCAACCGTGAACGGATCGCGCGCGAAGTGCTTGCGAATCCTGACGACTCCGGTGCCATTTTGGCGGAGGCGATGATGCCGGTCTTAGTAGCAGAAGATTCACGTGCGAACGAGGACATCATGCACAGGGTCACATCGTGGTTGGATTCGGCAGCGCCAGAATCGGTCGCTTGGTACCAGAGTGCAATGGCCCAACGCCCAGACTCCCATGGTGACCTTGCCCGTTTCACTGGACCTGCCCTTGTCTTACGCGGAGAGTTCGATGTGATGTGTGGGCATGATGAACTTCAGAGCATGCATGACGCCCTCGCCTCCTCGATTGCGGTGGAGCTTCCGGGGGTGGGTCATCTTGCGGCAACGGAGGCGCCGGAACTCGTCAGTGCTGCTCTGGTCGAATTTGTTACGACACAGGCGAAATAGCGGCAGCCTCGTTGATCAGATCCGCATAAGCGCGCGCACCTTCCTTGGTGAGGTGCACACCATCGGACACGAAGAAGTCGCGTTTGCCGCTCGCGATCGCATTCCAATCTGCGATGACCACATTGGGGTAGTCAGCAGCAACTGATTCCATAACATTGTTATTTGGTCGTTCCCAGGTGCGGGGGACAGCAGCGTTGATGAGAACCACGCGCTCGTAATCAGTAAGTGGATCGAGAATATTGCGCAAAATCTCTTCGGGAAGTACACCATTGGTGCCAGGGTGAATTACCACCACATTCGCAAGGAGTCCGCGAGCGTCGAGTTTCTTGACTCTGCCGGTGAAGGCACCCGGCATACGCGACACCGAAGCATCTACCCCAGCTCCAGGTATGGCATCGACGATGGCGTTGCGTGCTCCCAGCATCACGGAATCGCCGAGCGCGCTGACGGGTCCATTGAGTGCGCGCTGCTCGGTCAGACTCTGCTCAGGGGGAGCAGCGTCATCGATGGTTTCTGCGGCTTGACCGCTCGTGGTGTCCGCTGGATCGATACTCACCTCGAGTGGCCCGCCGTCGGCGACGCCGATCGCCACAGCTACGTCTTCGGCCGGACCGGTTGCCGAGGCATCACGCGCGGAGAAAGCAAGTCCCACGATGACAACCAGGGTAAAGAGGACAAACGCGCTCACGGCGGTGAGGGCAGCAGCTATCTGCTTTGGGTTCCACACGCCTGATCGCCATTGATGCCACCATGCGCCCAGCACTCCACGCCTAATCGGCATTTCGACATAGCGATAACTGAGTTCGGCCAATGCGAAAGTCAGAGCAAGTTGTAGCGCCAAAAGAGCGGGTCCACTCAAGGCTATGTCGATGTCTGATCGAGTGAGCATCATCACCGGCCAATGCCACAGGTAGAGGCCGTAAGAGCGTCGACCGATGTACCGCATTGGGGCGTTGCCCAGCCAGGCACCGAGGGGAAGTGCTGGATGTGTTGCCATAGCAATGAGCACTGCAACGACTACGGCAAGAATCAGGAAGCCACCCTGATAGAGCCATGGGGTGAATTCACCCACGAATACAAAGAATCCAAGCACCGTAAGGAGCGCGAGACCACCAATTGACATGAGCAATCGCCGCGATTGGACGGGTAGCGAACTCGGGAGTCGGCCGGGGCGCCAAGCTGTTGCGAGCGCCGCACCAATCAAAAGGCCCATTGCATGTGCGTCGGTACCGAAGTAAGCGCGGCTTGGGTCAGCAAACTCAGGGTAGCCGTTCGTGGTGGCAAGCACCGCCATCCATGCGGTACTCGCCAAGGCTAGGCCTAGCGCAACCCAGCGCAGCATCCGTCGATTACTCCGACGAACGATGAAAAACGCTAAGGCCGGCCAGACTAGGTAAAATTGCTCTTCAACGGCGAGCGACCACAGGTGCTTCAACAGGGGCGGGCGTCCG
>CAIXFB010000343.1 GCA_903918595.1 uncultured Actinomycetes bacterium | reverse complement strand
GCAGAACGACGATCCAGGGCAAAACGGCAACCCCGCCCACACCCTGCACCTCAAAGGGCACCCCGATCACGCGGGCGAAGACGTAGAGAATCAGACAGATGACCCCCGAATAGGCCCCGGTGACCACCCCTGCATAGAGGAGAAATCGGTACGTGGGTCGGGCGCTGGCCGGGGGAGCAATAGGGGTGACCGAACCCAGCCAGGGACCCCGAATGCTCATAGGGACCATTCTGGTGGGTCGTAGGTCTTGCATTGGCTACTGATCAGTAGCATCATTGGGTTACTGGCCAGTAACTTACGGATCGATGGGGTAGCCCGATGAGTCATTACAAGAGCAATCTTCGCGACAACATGTTCAACCTCTTTGAGGTTTTCGGCGCTGCCGATCGCATGGGCAGTGGCCCCTACGCGGAAATGGATGAGCAAACCGCGATCGAGGTGCTCAAGGAGGTCGAGCGTCTTGCCGTTGGCGAGCTCGCCGAATCCTTTGTCGACGCCGACCGCAATCCGCCTGTGTATGACCCAGCGGCCAAGACCGTGGTCATGCCCGAATCTTTCAAGAAGTCATTTAAGGCACTCATGGACGCCGAGTGGTGGCGCCTCGATCTGCCCGAGAACCTCGGTGGCACCGGTGCTCCCCCGTCATTGCGTTGGGCGGCGAGTGAACTGCTGCTCGGTAGCAACCCAGCAGCGTTCATGTTCATGTCCGGCGCCGGCTTCGCAGCGATCCTGGATTCCCTCGGCACCGATGATCAGAAGCGTTGGGCCGAGTTGATGATTGAGAACGGGTGGGGCGCCACGATGGTCCTCACCGAGCCCGATGCTGGCTCGGACGTTGGTGTGGGTCGCACAAAGGCGATCGACAACGGAGACGGCACCTGGAACATTGAAGGCGTCAAGCGCTTCATCACCTCAGCCGAGCACGACATGTCTGACAACATCATTCACTTGGTGTTGGCACGCCCCGAAGGTGCCGGCCCTGGCACCAAGGGACTTTCCCTCTACCTCGTGCCGAAGTACCACGTCGACCTTGCAACCGGAGAACTCGGTGCGCGCAACGGGGTGTACGCGACCAACGTCGAGAAGAAAATGGGCCTCAAGGCATCCACCACGTGTGAACTCACATTCGGCGATGGCGAGCCCGCGGTTGGTTGGCTCGTTGGCGATGTGCACGACGGAATCGCCCAGATGTTCAAGGTCATCGAGTACGCGCGCATGATGGTCGGCACAAAGGCGATCGCTGCACTGTCCACCGGTTACTTGAATGCACTCGACTATGCGAAGACCCGCGTTCAGGGCGCAGACCTCACCCAGATGGCCGACAAGACCGCACCGCGCGTCACCATCACGCATCACCCAGATGTTCGGCGCAGCCTGATGCTGCAGAAGTCCTACGCGGAAGGCATGCGCGCACTCATTGCATACACCGCCTACTGGCAGGACCTCATCGGAATGGGTGAGGCCGGTGATACGTCCGTTGATCTGGAAATGGCCGTGCGTATGAATGATCTGCTGCTACCCATCGTCAAGGGTGTGGGATCAGAACGCTCCTACGAAATGCTCGCGGTATCGCTGCAGACTTTTGGTGGATCTGGTTACCTGCAGGACTACCCCGTCGAGCAGTACATTCGCGACGCAAAAATCGACACGCTCTACGAAGGCACCACCGCGATTCAAGGCCTTGACTTCTTCTTCCGCAAGATGGTCAAGGATCAGTTCACCGCGATCTTCCACCTCGGTGCGCAAATCACCGAGACGGTCAAGGGCGATGAAGGTAAGGGAGTACTAGGCACCGAACGCGCATTGCTCGGCACGGCGCTGGAGGACGTGCAGGCGATGATCGGTCTGCTCGGAAAGTGGGCGATGGCCTCACAATCCGATGTGACCGAGATCTACAAGGTGGGTCTGAACTCGACCCGCCTGCTGATGGCCAGCGGCGACTTGGTGATCGGCTGGTTGCTGATCCGCCAGGCAGAGGTTGCACTTGCAGCACTCGCAGCTGGCCCATCAGATCGGGATAAGGCGTTCTACGAAGGCAAGGTTGCAACCGCTTCCTGGTTTGCGCGGAACCGGTTGCCACTGCTCACTGCCGAACGCGCTATCGCTGAAGCCACCACCGGCGACATCATGGAGTTGTCAGAAGACAGTTTCTGATGTCGGTGTGATTCTTTACGAGCGACATGCCTTCGTAACGTCGGGCCTGCGATGATCGCGTGGTGCAGGTAACCGCGTCGTTCGTGGATCCGGAGTTGCCCCAACTCTTTCTGGAGTTCGGGCTGCTCCTGCTCGGCCTTGGCATCATCGCTCGGATTGCCCATCGTTTTGGTTTCTCCGCTGTTCCGTTCTACCTGCTCGCTGGTCTCTTGATGGGCGAAGGCGGCTTCTATGGGATTGATCCTCGTGGAATTTTGGTTCCCACGCTGGCCGAGCTTGGTGTCGTACTTCTGCTGTTACTC
Organism: uncultured Actinomycetes bacterium; assembly: GCA_903918595.1. Lineage (GTDB taxonomy): Bacteria > Actinomycetota > Actinomycetes > S36-B12 > S36-B12 > CAIXFB01. The sequence continues at coordinate 11,360 of CAIXFB010000343.1, read as the reverse complement.
CTGGGCCTTGAATACTCGGGCAATCAACTTGTGCAGACAGCGCGAAGGCAATCTCGCTCTGGCCTGATCGATCTGGTGCTCAACGCAACTCCAGGTGTTGCCATGGCCTTCATCCTGGGCTGGGGATTTGCTGGAGCCTTGGCATTAGGTGGCGTCACCTACATCTCTTCCTCCGGAATCGTCTCGCAGGTTGTGCGTGACTTCAGGTGGCGTCGTAATCCAGAGACCGGGCCAGTCGTGAGCATCTTGGTGCTCGAGGACCTCGTGATGGCGCCGTACCTGCCGATCTTGACCGTGGTGCTCACCGGAGCCGGACTGGTTCGTGGACTCATCTCCACCGGAATCGCGCTGATCGTGGTGGCCGTTGTGGTCCTTATCTCGATCCGAAGAGAAACATGGGCGCAACGCTTTTTCACCACCTCTGAACCGGTGGGTCTTCTCCTCGTGGTGTTCGGCGCCGCGGTTGCCGCCGCCGGACTTGCCGGGCTGGTCTCCTTTTCACCGGCAGTTGCCGCGTTCCTGGTAGGCCTGCTGCTCACCGGAGAAGTTGCCGAGGTTGCCAGGCGCAGGCTGGATCCACTTCGTGAGTTACTGGCCGCCGTCTTTTTCGCCTACTTTGGTCTCTCGACGAATCCCGCAGATTTACCGAGTGTGATTTTGCCCGCATTATTGCTGGCAATCATCACCATCGCCACGAAGTTCGTGACCGGTTGGTATGCGAGCGCCACGGTGGATGGCGGAACGATTTCGCGTCTTCGCGCTGGGGCCCTGCTCAGTGCTCGAGGTGAATTCAGCGTAGTAATCGCTGGTATCGCAGCAGTCTCCACGGTGTTGCCCGGGCAGTTTCAGGCCTTTGTTGCCGCCTATGTGCTGATCACCGCAACCCTCGGCCCGATCCTGGCTCGCTACGCAGAGCCCGTTGGCTGGTGGTGGGACCAGCGACCCGGGGCCGTACGCTCGAACCCGTGAGTAACTTTGTTCAGCGCGTTCTTCTAGCCCTCGTAGTCGGCCTACTGGGAACTGCATTGTTCTCGGTCCCGGCGCAAGCACACACCGATCTAATCGAGGCGGTTCCAGCTGATGGTTCTGAGCTCGAGATCGCCCCGACCAACGTCGTTTTCACCTTCAATGAAGAGCTGCTCGAAGCAACCATCCGCGTTTCGATTACGGACGAAAGTGGCGCTGTTGTTGCTAAGGATGTTGCCGAGTCAGCAGGTTCCGTTGTGACAGTTCCGTGGCCTGCAGATCTTCCCGCTGGTACATATTCAGTGTCGTACCGCGTTGTTTCCGGCGACGGTCACCCAGTGACGGGTGAAATTACTTTCAGATACGGATCGAACGACGTCGCATCGGAATCAGCAACCGAAATCCCTGAGGCGTCATCGTCCGTAACTGAGGTTGAGGTTGTTCCGGTTGAACCGACGGAGGCTGTGGTTATTGACCAGCCTGCTGATGCCAATCAATCAAGTGACAGTTCAATCCCCGCGATCTTGATCGGCGTGGTTATCGCAGGGGCTCTGATTACCGCTCTCGTGGTGTGGAACCGGCGACGAGCATGAGCACCGACGCACGAGTGAGTGCACGCGAAGCTGCGCGTGGGAACTCGCGACTGCCCGCGGGAGTAGTGCCACTCATCAGCACCTGCCTCGCGGCGCTTGCGATCGTGGTCTCGGCGAGTGCACTTGTTGTTTCTGGTGGGGCCTACGAACCAGCTTCAGCGGGTCTGCCCGATCCCGGGCCAGTGGTCGGTTGGGGCGTGCCGATCCTTCGAGTGCTCACTCTCGTAGCCGGCATCGTCACCATCGGTCTCTTGCTCTTTGCCGGTGTGCTCGGCCCGGCTGGCAAGAAGGGCGTCCTTTCCCGGGTTGGCCGCACGGACATGACGCGCGCATCGATCGCAGCTCTGATCTGGGGAGTGCTTGCGCTCATGCAGATGATCTGGACGCTCGCTCTGGTGCTAGCGCTTTCAATCCCGGAAACTTTAGACCCGGCTGTTCTCACCACGTATGCAAACGAGTTGCCCACCACCCGAGCGTTACTGGTCATGGCGATTTTGGCGATGCTGGTGGGCATTGCATCAGCTGTCGCCTCCACCACAGGAACCGCACTCACCTGGCTGATCGTGTCGATCGTGGCGATCTCACTCCCCGCTCTTGCTGGGCACAGTTCTGGGCTCGGTGATCACGCACTCGCCACCACTTCCGGGGTTGCGCATAGTGCCGCGGCAGCTTTGTGGATCGGTGGCGTGACAGCTCTTGCATGGCATGCAACGCGCGCAGATTTGCCGATGTCTCGGGCAATCGAGCGCTTCAGTCCCTTAGCCCTAGTCGCGATTATTGTGCTCGGGGCAAGCGGTATCGCGAATGCCTACACACGCCTGGACACTTTTGGTCAACTCTTCAGCACGTCGTACGGGCAGATGCTCATTGGAAAACTTCTGATCATCGCGGCCCTTGCTTTACTTGGTTGGTATCTGCGCGCCCGCGTGATTGCATCAGGGGCGACGCGCGGTATCGCATTCGCTCGGGTCGCTGCCATCGAATTGGTGATGATGGCTGGGGCGCTCGGCCTTGGTGTGGCCCTTGCAACGAGTGCGTATCCGCGCGAAGAAGTGCTCCTGCCCACCTACGGTGAAAGTCTGCTCGGTTTCGCCTATCCAGATCCCCCGACTGTCACCGGAGTAGTTTTTGATTTCCGGTTGGAACCTTTCTTCTTCACAATGAGTCTGATCGCCGCTGGCCTCTACATCACCGGTGTACTGAAAATGCGTAAGCACGGGCATCCCTGGCCTGTGCTTCGCACTGTTTCCTGGCTCGCTGGTATCGCACTTGTCATCTGGTGCACTAACGCAGGAATCGCCACCTACTCGCAGGTGTCGGTGAGTTTGCACATGGTGCAGCACATGACGCTCACGATGTTGGCACCGATCTTTTTGGTCATGGGCGCACCAGCGACTCTTGCCCTGCGCACGTTACCCACATCCAATGGACACGAACGAGGTCCTCGCGAATGGTTGGTGTGGTTCCTCAATAGTTGGATCACCAAGATTGCAACGAATCCGTTCTTCGTCTTCTTCATTTATGTCATCGGTCTTTATGGCCTGTATCTCACTCCAGCTTTCGGCTGGTTGATGGGCAGCCATGTTGGCCACATCGTGATGCAGTTGCACTTTGTGCTTGCCGGCTATCTCTTCTACTGGGTACTCATCGGCATAGACCCGCGTCCGCACCCGCTGCCGTACTGGGGCCGATTGGTGATGCTGCTGCTTGCCTTGGGCGTGCACGGGTTCTTCGCCATCATCTTGATGATGAGTTCGGTGCCACTTGCGCCAGAGTGGTACGCGATCGTTCGTCCTGAGTGGGTGACCGATCCGCTTCAGGATTCGCTGTACGGCGGGCAGGTTGCCTGGGGGCTCTCGGAGATTCCCACGCTGATCGTGCTGCTCGCGATCGCGGTGCAATGGGCCCGAAGTGATGAACGCGATGCCAAAAGACTCGACCGACAGGCTGACCGAGACGGCGACGTAGAACTGGCCGCATACAACGAGCGGCTGGCCAAAATGGGACGCCGGGACCAACAAACCTGATCCGGTGGTATACCCTAGGGGGTATACATAAAAAATACCTTGCCCTCGTTGGCGCCTCAGCGCTCACGCTCACCCTCGGCCTGTCCGGCTGCTCCTCAGAGCGCGAGCCCGCTGCCACAGCGACGGACACCACGGCAGTTCAAGGTCCCGGCGTCTCGGCAGATAGTGGCTCGATCGCCCGGCTTGACGCCCCGGTCCGCGTGGGGGTTGAGGAATTCGCGAACGTCATCGCCGCTCCAAGTGTGGTGATACTCGATGTGCGCACTCCTGCAGAGTTCGCAGAAGGCCACATTGAAGGTGCTGTCAATATTCCGGTCGAGTCGGCCGATTACATCGATCAGGTTGCTCAGTTGGATCCGAGCGTGACCTACGCGGTGTACTGCCGCAGCGGAAACCGCAGCCAGCCCGCGGTTGATGGCCTAGCAAGTGTTGGGGTCACGAGTGTCTACGAACTAGAGAGCGGCACCATCGGTTGGACCGACGCCGGCCAGCCACTCGTCTCCTAGCGTGGTGCGGCGGGTTACCGTAATCGGGTGACTCGCCGTTTCGCTGCCATCTTCAGCTCATTCGCCCTAGCTATTGGCGTAGTAGTTGTGTTGCCCGCAACACCGGCACTCGCAAGCCCTGGTGATGCCGCAATTCTTGATCGCATCGAGAAAACCGATCAGGTGATCATCGTGACTGCGCCGAATCGTGCATCGACAGCCGGCACCTTGCGCACCTATGAAAAACGCGGAGATGCATGGCGAATCGTGCAGGGAAACACTCGCGCGCAGCTCGGTTACGGCGGCCTAGTACCGGCAGATAATCGCCGTCAGGGCACTGGCACCACCCCGATCGGCACGTTCGCGATCACATCAGCTTTTGGCCGGGCGAAGAATCCGGGCACGACTTTGGATTACATCCGCGTCGATCGCAATGATGCGTGGACCTACAACCCGCGCATCCCCTCGACCTACAACATTTTTCAGTCGGTGAACAAATCCTGGAAGTCCTACGGGAACTATGTCGAGATGCTGTGGGATTACGGATACCAATACGACTATGTGGCCATTATGGATTTCAATCTGCCCGCCGGTCCGATTCGCACCACGCCAAACGGGGTAAGAGTGACAGATCAGCCGGGCGATCTTCGTCGCGGCGGTGGCATCTTCTTGCACGTCGATAACGGCAAAAAGACTGCCGGTTGCATTGCGATTGATCGTGCAGTCATGAAAGAAGTGATGGACTGGCTAGATCCGACCAAGAATCCCGTGATCGTGGTGGAACCAGATCGCGCTGCTAGGTGAGACGAATGTCTTTGAGCACCGGAAAGTCAGCGCGCCAGCGAGTCGCCTCCGCAGGATCGATGTCCACATAGAGCACTTCCTCGTCGGTTCCAGCGCGCGCAACCACCTCACCCTTGGGGTTGACCACGGTGCTGTGACCGCCGAGGATCACGCCGTCTTGGTCACCCACTTCATTGCACGCGATCATCCACGCTTGGTTTTCAATCGCACGCGCCACAAGCAGCGCATCCCAGTGCGCTATCCGCTTGTCCGGCCAGCCTGATGCGAGCACAAACGCGGTTGCCTCCCCCTGGGTGAGGGCGCGGAAGAGTTCAGGAAAGCGCAGGTCGTAACAAGTTGCGATGCCGGTGGGTCCGAGCGGCGTGTCCACCACGAGCAGTTCCTCACCCGCGGTCATCAGGGTGGTCTCACCTTCGGAAAAGCCGAAGAGGTGGATCTTCCGGTACGAGCCGACGAGAACACCATCCGGTGCGAACACCACGCTGGTGTTGAAGTGCTCGCCGGTGTCAGCACGTTCGCAGAACGACCCACCGTGCAACCAGACACCGTGCGCCAGGGCAATTGCAGACAACGCGCTCACTAGTTCACCGTCGATGGGTTCAGCGTTCTCGCGCGCACCATCGACGTTGAACGCACCCGTGTTCCACAACTCTGGGAGCACCACAACATCGGCCTGCGCGGCAGCCTCGGCCGTCATAGCGAGCACCCGGGCAACCCGCGCCGAGACCTCCTCTGAGGTTGAACAGTCAATTTGTAGGAGAGCTATCTTGCAGGCCATGCATCAAAGGTAGTCCGCGCGGCATAATCACCGTTATGGAGCCCATCCGCGTCTTTCTGCTCGATGACCACGAGATCGTGCGCAGGGGTTTGGCCGATCTCATCGGCTTGGAGAAAGACATGGAAGTTGTGGGTGAGGCTGGCTCGGTCCACGATGCCCTCGTCCGCATTCCGGCGACCCGGCCCGACGTTGCAGTTCTTGACGTGCGCCTGCCAGATGGCAATGGCGTCGAGGTCTGCCGGGAAATTCGTTCAACGATGCCCGAAGTCTCCGCACTCATGCTCACGTCCTATTCAGATGACGAGGCACTCTTCGATGCGATTATGGCGGGCGCGTCGGGCTACGTCCTAAAGGAAATTCGCGGCAATGATTTGATCGAGGCGATCAGACAGGTTGCAGCGGGAAACAGCCTGCTCGATCCAGTCGCAACGGCCCGCGTACTCGACCGAATGCGCAATGGTGACAAACATGACCCCCGATTGAAAGCTCTGTCCGATCAGGAGCGACGCATACTTGAGCTGATTGGCGAGGGCATGACCAATCGGCAAATCGGTGAGCAGATGCACCTGGCAGAAAAAACAGTCAAGAACTATGTCTCAAGTTTGTTCGCAAAATTAGGAATGGAACGACGAACCCAAGCGGCCGCCTTTGCTGCTCGTATCAGCGCAGAGAACGGCCGCGGCTAGACCAGAATTCGCCACACCAGTCTGGTTCCCCCGTCTTCACCCATCCGCATGATTGCGCACGAGCCATTCCGATCCTGGGCACGAGATGTCATGTTCGTAATCCCTGACTGGTGGGCGGGGCCTGACTCATCAATCCCAATTCCATCATCGGTGACCATCACAATCGCCTCCGATCCGTCCATCTGAACGATGACATCCACTTTCGTTGCCTCAGCATGCTTTGCAACATTTGCCAGTGCCTCGCGGATGGTGGCCAGTATCTGGTCTGTGCTCAGTTGATCGAGCATCGAGTCGAGTGGACCAACGAAGCGCACTGATGGATCAAATCCCAACATGGCTGATGCCTGCGCGGTCTCGGTAAGAATTCGGCCACGCGCACTTGAGTCTGGGCCCGTCAAGGTTTCGTGCAAAGCAAAAATCGTGTGGCGAATTTCTTTGATCGTTTCGTCCAAATCATCGACGGCTCTCGAAACTCGCGAGAGAGCCTCATCGGGTACACCGTCCACGCGACTAACCCCTTGCAGCATCATCCCGGTTGCGAAGAGCCGTTGTATCACCAGATCGTGTAGATCTCGTGCGATGCGATCGCGATCTTCGAACACTGCAAGGTTGCTCGACTTCTCGTGAAGGCGAGTGTTCTCGATGGCAACGGCTGCTGCTGCAGCAAGCGCCATCACGGTGCGTTCATCATCAGCGGTGAAGTTTGCACCTGATCGTTTTTCGGTCAGATACAGGTTGCCGAACACTTCGCCGCGAACCCGAACCGGCACCCCAAGAAAAGATTTCATCGGTGGATGGCCGTCGGGGAAACCCACCGAAGCAGGGTGACTCGAAAGATCCTCAAGGCGCAGCGGCACCGGGTGGTCAATCAGTAGACCGAGGATCCCGCGGCCCTGCGGGGTATCACCAAGGCTCTCTGCGTCCTCGATGGACATCCCTACATGAACAAAGTCGACGACTTTGCCATCAGCATCCAAGACGCCAAGGGCTCCGTAACGAGCATCAACCAGATCTGCCGCAGACTGCACGATCCGTTTCAACGTGGAGCTCAACTCAAGACCAGCGGCCACCGCGATCACGGCAGCAAACAAACCTCGGTCTAGTTCCTCACGCATATCCCCATCATGCCGTGCACGTCTTCATCCAGTACACGGTTTCATCTAGTACACGGTTTCATGTAGTACACGGTGTTGCACTTCCTACTGCCAGTGTCTGCACAAAATTCACCATGTCGGTGCGCTCGCCCTCCTGTCGGATTTGGTCGGCATACCAACCACCAGAGTTCATCAGTTCCGCGTGGGTGCCTACTGCACTGATCCGGCCCTGCTCCATGACGATGATCCGATCCATGAGAGAAAGCGTTGTCAGGCGATGACTGATCATGATCATGGACGAGTCACCCACAGCCGCAAGGATTGTCTGATCGAGCTCGGTGGCGTTCTGGGCGTCGAGGTGCTCGGTCGGTTCATCGAGAACATACAAGGAAGGTTCGGAAATCAGCAGGCGAGCGAGTGCAAGGCGCTGACGCTCTCCACCCGACATCGCAGATCCAAAAGAGCCAACTTCAGTTTCCAGGCCGTTGGGCAAAGTTGTGATCCACGAATCAAGCCTCGCCTGCCGGATCGCTTTGTCTATTTGACTGTCAGTGGCATCACGTTTACCAAGAGTGACGTTCGCCGCAACGGTCGTATCGAAAATGTGAGCTGATTGCGTGAGAAGACCCGCGCATCGCCACACCTCGGCTGTTTCGCATACCTCTCGACCATTGAGAATGACCGACCCGGAATACGGCAAGAAACCCATGAGGACAGCGGCGAGCGTTGATTTACCTGACCCGCTCGGACCAACGATCGCCACATGCTGGCCTGCATCAACGTGCAGGCTCACATCAATCAGTGCGGACTCGGCTGCCCCCGGCCACTGGGCGTTCACACCTCGTAGGTCAAATGATTCGAATGTTGCAGACGCCGGGATTCCGGTGGTGTTGCGCAACGGCACATCGGGTCCGTTTTCTATGTCGATCAGACGCTTTGCTGAGCCTCGCACCCGTTGCAGAGCCAAGGCGGAACCCGGCAATCCGCTGAGCACCTCGAACAGTACGAGGGGGATCAGCGCCACGGCCGCCAACCAGACAGGTGCCAACTGCCCGGATTGAACAGCAGGAATCGCCAGAGCGAGTGCCCCGACTACCGCTGCTCCTTGCAGGGTCGTACTGATTGCAGATCCAGCACCGAGCGACCAGGACTCCCGCGCATTGAGTTGCACGAGTTGGCTATCGGCTCGTCGAACCTGTTCAGCTACCCCAACTTGAGCGCCGAAGACGATGATGTCTGGCGCGGCATCGAGTGCGCCAACCACCAATTCAGCAAGGTCTGCCCGTGATTGCGCCATCCGGGAGTCGGCCTTACGCGCGGTGAACGCGACGATAAAGGGTGCCAGTGTGATTGCAATGACAACGAGAACCCCGATCAGGACTCCCGCAGATGGCACCAACCAGGAAATGAATGCCACCGTGCCGGCCGCGACTAACACTGCCTGCAACCACGGCAGGACTACCCGCAAAGGTAGATCCAACGCTTCATCAACATCGGCGCCGAGTCGGGTGAGCAGATCTCCACGCGAGAATCGCGCCAACCCAAGTGGGGCTATTCGTTCGAGCCGTTCATAGACCTGGACTCGAAGGTTCGTCAGACCACGAAAAGCTGCATCATGGCCGATGATGCGTTCGACATATCGAAAGAAGCCTCGTCCGATTGCGAAGGTTCGGACAAGCACAGCGGCCACGGACAGGGTCAATACGGGAGGTAACTCTGCCGCTCGTGAGATGAGCCAAGCCGAAGCACCAATGAGAGCAACAGCACTGGCCGATGCGAGGAACCCGATGAATCCTGCGGCCCACATTCGACGCCCTGGCAAAGACAATTGAGTCCACATGTGCCACACCGCACCGCGGTTGCTCAGCACAGTGCACCTGCCTCGACTCGAACAACCTGATCGGCAAGGTCAATAACAGCTGGTCGGTGGGCAACCACAATCACAATCGCACCGGCATCTGCTGCCGAACGCATACTTCGGCTCACAAGGTCTTCACTCACTGGATCTAACGCAGCAGTTGGTTCGTCAAGGAGCAGAACAGGTGGGGCACCCACAAGTGCACGAGACAAAGCGAGGCGTTGGCGCTGACCCACAGATACACCTGAACCATCGGCCTGCAATCGCGCATCGAGCCCAAGGGTGAGTGCGCGAATCTGAGGGGCAAGACCCACCTGTTCAAGTACCTGCCACAGCTGCTCATCGCTGAAGCGCGGGATACGCCCGCACTCGATGATGCCGCGAATAGTGGGCTCGCGATCCAGGGAAGGCGAGATCAGATGTGGGTTCTGCGGCAGCCAACCAAGGCAGGCGCGCCAACTCACGAGATCGGTATCGGCGAGTGGTTGATCAGGGCCGACCAGAATCTCGCCCCGAACCGGCGCTGCAAACCCGAGCAGCCCAGCCAACAGGGTGCTTTTCCCACCACCCGAGGAACCGACGATTGCCGTGATGGAACCGGGCAGGGCAACAAAACTCGTTGGCGCCAATGCGGTTCGATCTCTGGCCGCGTAGGCGATCTCCACATCCACAACTTCGATCCGAATCTGGGCGGGTACCCGCCGTGAGCCTCCGGCAACCGGCAATGGGGATTCGATGTCAGCGATGATGCGCGTCGCGGCACCTAGACCTTCAGCCGCTGCATGAAAATGCTGACCGACTAATCGAAGTGGCAGGAAAGCTTCCGGGGCAAGGATCAGAACGAATAGTGCGGGGGCGTATTGGATTTGTCCTTCAGCCAGACGCAATCCCACAGACACTGCGACAAGTGCCACCGACAGGCTCGCCAACAACTCAAGAGCAAAGGAGGAAAGGAAAGAGATGCGCAGAACACTCATCGTTGAGGAGCGATAGCGATCTCCCATTGCCCGAATCGCGTCAGCTTGGGCTTTGGCCCGACCAAAGATCACCAACGTGGGCAACCCTGAAATCAGATCGAGAAAGTGTCCGGAGAGCGACGCCAGTGTGCGCCACTGACGATCTACCCGGGTTTTGGTGTACATCCCGATGAGGGCCATGAACATCGGGATCAGCGGAATCGTGACAGCGATGATGATGGCGGATATGAGATCCTGCCCCAGCACCGTTGCCAGAATCGCAATAGGCACGATCACCGCTAGCACCAATTGCGGCAGGTAACGTGCGTAATAAGCGTCAAGGGAGTCAATGCCTCGTGTCAGGAGAGCTGCGACTTCCCCTGGATTCTGTGCCGCTGGACCGGCCGGCCCCTGCGCCAAAATGCGATCAAGAGCTGCTTCGCGCAACTCTTGTTTTGCTTTTGCAGATGACCGAACGGCTAGTACCTCAATGAGCCACGCAAGTGCGGCACGCGTCACAAAAACAACAGCGAGTGCGACGACGGATCCCACCACGAGTTTCCAGACAGCACCGTTCGCAGTGACATCGACGAGGACCTGTGAAAGTAAGCGCGCCTGCACGATGATCAGAACAGCCGAAACAACTCCGGCTCCAACGGTAGCGATCAGGAATCCGCGGGTGCTACGCGCATAGCGCAGCAGCCGTGGATCGACTGGTCTCATTCGAGCATTGGGTCAGCAGCAGCCATCAGCGAGTGCTGTCCGCAAATCGATCATCCGACCGGCCAGTTGAAGGCTGCGGTGGGATCATGGATGTGCTGATTCGCTTGCGGAAAACCCAGTAGGTCCAGCCCTGGTACACCAACACCAGCGGAGTCATGATGACCGCGACCCACGTCATGACTGTGAGCGTGTACTCCTGACTCGAAGCGTTATAGACGGTCAAGTTGAAGGCCGAGTCGACTGAACTCGGCATGACATTGGGGAAGAGACCGACAAAGAACGACGTAACGGCGAATCCGATGGTGCCAGCGCTGAGCAAGAACGCCCAACCATCGCGACCCTTGAGCGTCATGCCCAACCCGCCAAGCCACAGCACCGCAGCCAGCAGCG